>DASVMV010000022.1:0-7951 GCA_036384155.1 Micromonosporaceae bacterium | reverse complement strand
GTGTAGACATCCGCGCTGACCACCAGGACGCGGATGCGCCGACTACCGAGGGTGTAGTCGACCACGTCACCGCGCGCCGGAGTGCGGGACTGAGCTACCACGCGGCGTTGAAGTCGGCAAAGACAGCGGCGTCCTCGCCAGTCAGGGAAGCGTGCCATTCCGCCGCCGCGGCGACGGCGCGTCGGTCCAGGTGCTCGCGGATGGCTTCAGCGACCAACGCAGACCGGTTGCTGCCAGCGACGGCGGCGTTGAGTTCCTCGCCGAGCTCGTCGTCGAGAGTGATAGAGATACTCATGGTCACGGCTGCGACGCTACCAGCGACACGATGATCAGCACGATCACCGGTCATGTCGGCGTGTCACGAGAAGCGCGATGGCGCGTCGCTGACGGCCGGCTCTCAGTAGCGGGTCATCCGGTAGTCACCGACCCGGATCCGCAGCAGACCGGGATGCTCGACCAGCGCGACGGCCCGAGCTTGACCTCGTACCGCTTCTTCGCGATCGCAGACCCAGCTCGGCCCGCGAGACGGGCTCATCTCCGGCGTCGATGCGGGCCAGCGCCTCCCGCGCGGCTGCGATGTCCTCGGCGTCCTCGGCGCGCTCGATCGCCTCGGCCATATCGACCGGCACGGCCATATCGACCGGCACGACTACGTCCTCGGTCCCACGCTTAGGCATGAACCAATCGTAGGAACTGTGACGCCGGTACATGCTGTGCTGGCGGGCACGACTGTCTCGAAGCAAAGGACGACGCATACTTGCTGGCGTGGCGCGCCAGCGGGGACCCGAACGGATCGTCGCTGCCGTCGACAGCGGCCGCGCCGAACTCGTACCGCACGCTGACCGCCCACGGTCGTTCACCCTCCTGCTCGACGGCGCGCCGCAGTCCCACGTCGACCTGAACGACCCGACCCATCTGGAATTCGAGTACGTCCGCCGGATGGCCGCCGCTGTCGACCTCGTCGCCCCGACCGGCCAGCCGCTGCGGGTGCTGCACCTCGGCGGCGGCGCGCTGACCCTGCCGCGCTACATCGCCGCCACCCGAGGCGGGTCGAGCCAGCGCGTGGTGGAGATCGACGCCGGCCTGGTCGACCTGGTGCGCCGGGAACTGCCGTGGCCGCCCGACCCCCGGCTGCGGGTGCGGGTGGGCGACGCCCGGGAAGCGCTCGGCGCAGCCCACGACGCCTCGTACGACCTGATCGTGACCGACGTCTTCGCAGGCGCCCGCACGCCGGCCCACCTCACCTCGGTCGAGTTCGCCGGCGAGGTGGCCCGGGTGCTGCGGCCCGGCGGTACGTACGTGGTCAACCTGGCCGACGGGCCGCCGCTGCGCTACGCCCGCACGCAGGTGGCGACGGTGCTGACGGCACTGCCCCGAGCGTGCCTCGTCACCGACGCCGCGGTCCTGCGCGGCCGGCGCTACGGCAACCTGGTCCTGGTGGCCGGGCGGGTGCCGCCGCCGGTGGCCGGGCTGGTCCGGCGAGCTGCCGGGGACTGGTTTCCCGGCCGCGTGCTGCACGGTGACGAGCTCGACCGATTCGTCGGTGGCGCGCAGCCGGTGACCGACGCCGACGCCCGCCCGTCCACTCCCCCGCCGCCCGGCGCGTTCCGCCTCGTCCGGTAGGACGGCGCTGCACCGTGGCACAGTGTGCGGGTGACTCCGGATGCGACGCGGGCGATACAGGCGCCGACCGGCTACCACCTCGCCGGGTCGGTCCGGTCGATCGCGATGGGCGGGCACGACCCGTGCGCCCGGTTCGTGGGCGGCACGTTCTGGTGGGCCACCCGGACCCCGGAGGGCCCTGCGACGCTGTCGCTGCGGCGGGCCGGTGACCAGCTGCGGGCCGACGGATACGGATCGGGGGCCGCGTGGATTGTGGACCGGGCCGACGCGGTCGCCGGGCTGCGCGACGACCTCAGCGGCTTCGCCGACCTCGCGGCCGCGCACCCGGAGGTCGCCCGGCTGGCGTACGAGCACCGCGGGCTTCGCCTGCCAGCAACCGGGACGCTGTTTCCCCGGCTCGTGCGAGCGATCTTCGAGCAGAAGGTCACCGGGAAGGAGGCGTTCCGGGCGTACGCGGCGACCGTCCGCCGCTTCGGCTCGCCGGCGCCCGGGCCGCTCCAGCCACTGTGGACGCCGCCGGACCCGGCCGTCATCGCGGCCACGCCGTACTGGGTGTTCCATCCGTTCGGCGTCGAGCAACGCCGCGCCGACACGCTGCGCCGGGCGGCGGCCCAGGCCGACCGGCTGGAACGCTGCGCCGACGCCGCGGAGGCGACCCGCCGGCTCACCGCGATCGCCGGTATCGGCCCGTGGACGGCGGCCGAGGTGACCCGGGTCGTGTACGGCGATCCGGACGCGGTCAGCGTGGGCGACTACCACATTCCCAACATGGTTGCCTGGGCGCTGGCCGGCGAGGTCCGCGGCGACGACGCCCGGATGCTCGCGCTGCTGGAGCCGTTCCGCGGCCATCGCGGCCGGGTCTGCGTGCTGCTGGAGGCGGCGGGCCGGTACGCCCCCCGGTTCGGGCCCCGGATGCCGATCCGCAGCTTCGCACGGTTCTGACCCCGAGAGCGCCCTATCCCCACAGCGGAGCGAAATCTTCGGTCCTGTCCACTACGCCCCGATATGGTGGCCTGGTGAAGCTTGCCGATGTGGCGGACCGGGTAGCGGGAATCCCGCATATGACCCCACAGCAGGGTCAGGTCATGTACGAGTTCATCATGCGCGCCCGACCGAGGCGCATCCTCGAGCTGGGCTTCGCCCATGGCGTTTCCGCCTGCCACATGGCAGCCGCGCTGGACGAGTTGGGCGGCGCCCGGCACGTGGTCACCATCGACACGCGCCATGCCCTCCAGCGCCGCCCGCCGATCACGGAGCTCCTCGCGCGCTGCGAACTCGGGCACCTGGTGACGCCGATCTTCGCCGACACCTCCTACACGTGGGAGCTGATGCGGATGTTGGGGAAGGACCCGCCGCCCAGCTTCGACTTCGTGTACGTGGACGGGGCTCACCGGTGGGACCCGGACGGCTTCGCCTTCCTGCTCGCCGACCGGATGCTGGCGCCCGGCGGCTGGATGCTCTTCGACGACCTGGACTGGACACTGGCCGAATCGCCGTCGCTGCGCGACGAGGAGTGGGTGCGTGAGCTGCCGGCTGAGCAGCGGACCACCCCGCAGGTCCGCCGCATCTTCGACCTCCTGGTCCGCACCCATCCCGACTACACCGACTTACAGAAGGACAACGGCTGGGGCTGGGCCCGCAAGAAGCCGTACCGGCCGGCCGGCGCCTTCCCCTGGCCAGCGCCCGGAGGTGATTGACTGGCCCCGTGCAGCTACCGATCAACCCTCCGGTCGAGCCGATGCTCGCCAAGAGTCTCCCCGAGATCCCCACCGGGTCCGGCATGACCTACGAGCCGAAGTGGGACGGGTTCCGGTGCATCGTCTTCCGGGACGGCGATGAGGTCGAGCTGGCCAGCCGCGGCGGCAAGACCCTCACCCGCTACTTTCCTGAGGTCGTCGAGCAGGCCCGCCGGCAGCTGCCGAGCCGCTGTGCGGTGGACGGCGAGCTGATCGTCATCCGGCGGGACGCGCCCGACCGGGCGCCGCGGCTGGACTTCGAGCTGCTCGGGCAGCGGATCCACCCGGCGGCGTCGCGGGTCAACATGCTGGCCGAAAAGACGCCGGCCGACTTCGTGGCCTTCGACCTGCTCGCTCTCGACGACGAGTCGCTGATAGACCAGCCGTACCGCCATCGCCGGGCCCGGGTGGAAACCGTGCTCAAGAGCGTCGTGCCGCCGGTGCACGTTACCCAGATCACCACCGACGTCGACACGGCCCGACGGTGGTTCGACATCTTCGAGGGCGCCGGCCTGGACGGCCTGATCGCCAAGCCGGCTGACATCTCGTACGAGCCGGGCAAGCGACTCATGTTCAAGGTCAAGCACGCGCGCACCGCGGACGCGGTCGTGGCCGGCTTCCGCTGGCACAAGACCGGCCCCGTCGTCGGCTCCCTGCTGCTCGGCCTGTACGACGACCAGGGCGTGCTGCACCACGTCGGGGTCTCCGCATCGTTCAGCGCGAAGCGCCGCGCCGAGCTGCTCGACGAGCTCGGGCCGTACCGGGATGACGTCGCCGACCATCCGTGGCTGCACGCCGAGCCCGAGAGTGGCCAGCGCGTCCCGGGCGCGCCGAGCCGCTGGTCCGGCACGAAGAACCTGGACTGGGAACCACTGCGCCCGGAACTGGTCGTCGAGGTCGCCTACGACGCGATGGAAGGCGACCGGTTCCGGCACACCGCCCAGTTCGTCCGCTGGCGGCCCGACCGGGACCCGCACTCGTGCGGGTACGACCAGCTGGAGCGGCCGGTCCGGTACGACGTCGACGAGGTGCTGCGCGGCGACCCGGCGGCCACCGACTGACCGCCGACCCCGTCGGCCACCGCCTGACCGCCGACCCCGTCGGCCACCGCCTGACCGCCGACCCCGTCGGCCATCGCCTGACCGCCGACCCCGTCGGCCATCGCCTGACCGCCGACCCCGTCGGCGTAGCCTGACCGCCGACCCCGTCGGCGTAGCCTGGTGATCACAACATCAGGGAGGTTCCGTGGCCCGCCTTTCCCATATGTCGATCGCCGGTCTCGCCGTCACCGCGCTCGTCGCCGCGGGCTGCACCCTGCCGGCGTTCGCGCCGCACGCCGACGAGACAGGCGACGCCGGCGCCAACCCGGGCGGGTCGGCCACGGCGGTGTGGCGGCCCTGCCCGGACATCGCCGAGGAATTGGTGGGCCGGGGCGCACCCGACATGACGTACGAGTGCGCCACGATCAAGGTGCCCCGGGACTGGACCGCGTCGGCGGCGCCCGGCACCGAAACGTTCGACATCGCTCTCATGCGGGCCCGCTCCAGCAAGCAGCACGACCGCATCGGCTCCGTCGTGCTCAACCCCGGCGGTCCCGGTGGGTCCGGCATCAACACCGCCGTCTACCTCTCTTTCGGCCCCGCCTTCGGCGGCCTGCCCGACGAGATCACTGAGCGGTTCGACATCGTCGGCTTCGACCCGCGTGGCGTCGCCCGGTCCAGCCCGGTCAAGTGCATCTCGGACGCCGACCTGGATGCCAGCTTCGGCTACGATCCCGACCCGGACACCGAACGCGAGTTCTCCGGTCTGGTGTCGCTCAACAATCGGATCGGGGACGCGTGCGGCGACCGGTACGGCGACCGGCTGCGGCTCTTTTCCACCGAACAGGCGGCCCGCGATATCGACGCGGTGCGATCCGCGGTCGGCGATCAGAAGCTCACCTACCTCGGCTACTCGTACGGCACGCTGCTGGGTGCCACATATGCCCAACTCTTCCCGCGCAATATCCGCGCGCTCGTGCTCGACGGGGCGGTCGATCCGCGCCAGGACTTTGTGGCCGGATCGGAGAGCCAGGCCAAGGGGTTCGAGCGGGCCTTCGCCAACTTCGCCGCCTGGTGCACCCGGACGCCAGCCAAGTGCCCGATCGCTCCGGATGCTCATGCGGCGGTGACCGCAGCCATCGAAAAGGCGCGGGTCTCGCCGGCGAAGGGCAGCCATGGGCGGGTGGCCACGGCGGGTTGGCTCTTCTACGCGGTGATCTCCTCGCTGTACACCGAGTCTGGCTGGGCCGACCTGGCCACGGCGATCGACCGGATCGAGCGGGGCGACCCCACGAGGGTGTTCCAGTTGGCCGACGCGTACGCCGAGCGCGACGAAGACGGCAAGTATTCGAACCTCTTCGACGCCAACCTCGCCGTCAACTGTGCCGACCAGCAGGAGCGGGTCAGCCGAGAGCGGATCCGGGAACTGCAGGCGCAGTGGCGCAGCAGGTACCCGCTGTTCGGACCGACGCTGGCGGTCGGCATGTTGAGCTGCACCGAGTGGCCGGGCCAGCGCGACCCCTACCCGACCGGGCCGGCCACCGGCGCGCCGCCGATCCTCGTGGTTGGCACGACCGGCGACCCGGCGACGCCGTACGAGCAGACGCCGAAGCTGGCCGACATGCTCGGCGTGGGCCGGGTGCTGACCTGGGAGGGCGAGGGCCACACCGCCTATCCGCAGACGCTGTGCGTCACAGAAGCCGTGGACCGGTATCTGATTGACCTGACGTTGCCGCCGGAGGGCAAGCGCTGCCCGGCGCGGTAGGCGGCCGCTCGACCGGGCCTACGCCTTCCCGGCGGGCGAGTTCCTCCAGCAACGCCCGCACCTCGCGCAGGTTGCGCTTGAGTTCCTCCTGCTCCTCGTGTCGGAAAGCGTCGTGATCGACGATCAGCTTGCTGGCGAAATGCGCCGTGATCAGCGGGATCACCAGCAGCACCATGGTGGAGATGAGCAGGGTGGCCAGCCCTCGACCTTGCCAGGTCGCCGGGGCGATGTCGCCGTATCCGACGGTGGAGGCCGTGACCACCGCCCACCACACCGAGTCCGCAGCGCTGCGATCTTCGACGATGCCGTAGAGCACGCCGGCAATCACGATCATGACCAGATACGAGATGATCAGCGTACGGGGGGAGTTGGCCACCCACACCAGTCCGCGATAGATCCAGCGGAACGGCAGCAGCAGAGCCCTCATGCCGACCCATCCTGCCCGTCAGTGGCAAGACGGTCGAACATGCCAAGCCGTCACTGTGCAAGGCTCACCCGCATGGCTGAGGTGATCTTCCGGAAAGCGCGAAGAACGGACGTACCGGAAATCGTGGCGCTGCTGGCCGACGACCCACTCGGCGCCGGGCGGGAGGCCGTGCGCAACGAGGCCGTGGGCAACGAGGCAGTGGGCGACAAGGCAGTGGGCGACAAGGCAGTGGGCAACGGGGCAGTGGGCGACGGGGCAGTGGGCAACGGGGTCGACGCGGCGTACTGGCGGGCCTTTGAGGCGATCGACGCCGACCCGAGCAACGCCCTCGTGGTGGCCGACCGCGACGGCGAGGTGGTCGGCACGATGCAGCTGACGTTCATCCCGGGGCTCAGCCGCCGCGGTGCCGAGCGCGCCCAGATCGAGGGCGTACGGGTCCGCGCCGACCAGCGCGGCACCGGCCTGGGCCGGCGGATGATCGAGTGGGCGATCGAACGGGCTCGCGAGCGCGACTGCCGGCTGGTGCAGTTGACGACCGACAAGAGCCGTACGGACGCCCACCGCTTCTACGCCTCACTCGGCTTCCAAGCCAGCCACGAGGGAATGAAGCTCAACCTCTGACCTAGCTGTGACGACAGCCGCCGAATCACGGCTGAGGTTAGTGGCTGAGCCGCGCCGGAAGGTAGACGATCTTGGTGGGTCGGTTCAGCATCTGCGGTGGTACTGGTTGCGGCGGGGTCGCCGGTCCGGGTCGAGCCAGGCGGGTGGGAGGAATTCGGGGTGGCCGTCGCCGGCGATGCGGACCTGCCAGTCGCGGCGGTGGGTTTCGCGGTGATGGTGGCGGCACAGCAGCACCGCGTTGTCCAGGCTGGTGGTGCCGCCGTCTGCCCAATGCCTGATGTGGTGGGCGTCGGTCCAGCGGGGCGGCCGGTCGCAGCCGGGGAAGGCGCAGCCCCGGTCCCGGAGCACGAGGGCGCGGCGCAGCGCCCCGGTGACCGGCCGCCGCTGCCGGCCCACGTCGAGCACCTGGCCCTGACCGCCGAGGACGGCGGGCAGGATGCCCGCGTCGCACGCCAGCCGGCGCACCGTCTCGGGGCTGAGGCGGACCCCGGTGTCCAACGACCCGGCGGTGAGCTGACCGGTGAGGGTGTCGAACAAGGTGGTGACCACGATCTGCGCGGCGTCGCCACCACTGCCTGGTACCTCCCCGGTCTGGAGGGCGAGGCGGCAGACGTCGCCGAGCGCGTCGTGGCGGCGTTGGCCCGGGGTGCGGTCGTCGCCGACGCCGGCCGGCCGGCACAGCGGGTCCAGCGCGGCGTGCAGCAGCGCGGCGGTCTCGGCGTCCAGCCGGCCGGTGAGC
>DASVMV010000021.1:0-4482 GCA_036384155.1 Micromonosporaceae bacterium | reverse complement strand
AGCGAGCGGCCGCCGCGCTCGGCGACCGGCTCCTGGCCGAGGATCGGCGTGGGCCGCTCGGTGCACAGGTACTGGGCCATGTCGTCGTGCGGCGCGATGGTCTGCCGAGCCTTGTCGAGCTCGAAGACCGCCTGCGCGGTGGCCTTGCCCGACGGCCAGGTGGCGACGATCCGCCACGTGCCGTCGTCCCGGCGGAACGCGTCCCAAGAGATCTTCTCGGCGTCGATGCCGTGTTGGCTCAGCCGGCTGTCCACCACCTCGGCGAGCGGCGTGGGGCGGTCGGCCGAACGGAGACGGGTACGGCGAGCATGCTGCGCGACCATGGCCCGTTCCTGCAGGACCGGACCGGCGTAGCGGAGTACGCGGTCGACCGGCACGCCGGCAACCCGGGCGACGTGCTCGGCCGCCTCGCCGGCCCGGATGCGGGTTTGAATGTCGCGGGGAGACAGCGAGGGCGGCGGTTCGTTGGCCGGTGTGGTCACGCCGAGCACCGGGGTGCCGCCAGGCTCGGCCTGGAGTGCCCCGGAAACCCGCTCGTCGAGCGGAAGCGCGAGTAGGCGCCCCACCTCGTCGGCGAGTACCAGGGCCTGGCCGTCCTCGGAGAGGGCGACGAAGCGTACTGGCCGCATCGCGTTGCCTCCGTCCCGGGTGCGTTGGCCACGCCGCGAGCCAGCCACCCGGGCGTTCTCGGACACGGTACGCCGATCAACCGGCCAAGGGGAGTAGGCCACGCCGATGTCGGGGGTTGCGGGCCGCGACCGCGAACGCTCCGCGAGCCGGCCGTCAGCTCAGCCGGGCCACAACGTGGTCGATGCAGGCGGTGAGCGCCTCGACGTCGGCCGGCTCGATCGCCGGGAAGAGGGCGATTCGCAGTTGGTTGCGCCCGAGCTTGCGGTACGGCTCGGTGTCGACGATGCCGTTGGCCCGCAGGACGCCGGCGAGCGCCGACGCGTCGACCCCGTCGGCGAAGTCGATCGTCGCCACCACGGTCGAGCGCAGCCGCGGGTCGGCGACGAACGGCGTGGCCACCGGGGAGCGCTCCGCCCAGCCGTACAGGATTGCCGCGCTCTCGCCCGTGCGTTTGGCCGCCCAGGCCAGCCCACCCTGCGCGTTCATCCAGTCGGTCTGCTCTGCGGCCAGGAAGATGGTGGTCAGCGCCGGAGTGTTGTACGTCTGCTCCAACCGCGAGTTGTCGATCGCGGTCAGGAGGTCGAGGAAGGCCGGAATGTAGCGGCCGGACGCCTTGATCCCGGCGGCCCGGTCGAGCGCGGCCGGCGACATCAGCGCAATCCACAGACCACCGTCGGAGCCGAAGCACTTCTGCGGGGCGAAGTAGTAGACGTCGGTCTGCCCGATATCCACGGGAAGCCCGCCGGCGCCGGAGGTGGCATCCACGAGCAGCAGCGCGTCCGGGTCCGCGCCGGCGACCCGGCCGACCGGAACCGCCACCCCGGTGGAGGTCTCGTTCTGCGGGGTGGCGTACGTGTCGACGCCGGCCTCGGGCACCAGCGTGGGCGCAGTTCCCGGCTGGGCCGCCCGGACCGTCGGCTCACCGAGGAACGGCGCGTCGGCCACCGACTTGGCGAACTTCGCGCCGAACTCGCCGAAGCTGGCCAGCTGGGCCCGGTCTCGGATCAGCCCGAACGCGGCGACCTCCCAGAACGCGGTGGTGCCGCCGTTGCCGAGGACCACCTCGTACCCGTCCGGCAGATCGAAGAACTCGGCCAGCCCCCGGCGGAGCCGGGCGACCTGGTTCCGAACGGGCTTCTGCCGGTGCGAGGTGCCGAGGTACGTCGGCGCGGCGGCCGCGAGGGCGGCCAGGGACGCCGGGCGGACCTTGGACGGCCCGCTGCCGAAGCGCCCGTCGGCGGGCTTGATCTCGTCGGGAATCCGGATCGTCGGAGGATCAACCACGGTTCCCATCCTCACATCTCATACGCCATGCGGGATGGCGTCCCAGCCCTCCACCTCGGTTGGCTTGCGGGGACCCGCCCCGACATACCGCGCAGACGGGCGCACCAGCCGGCCGAGCTTCTTCTGCTCGAGGATGTGCGCGCTCCAGCCCGCTGTCCGGGCGCAGGTGAACATCGAGGTGAACATGTGCGGGGGCACCTCGGCGAAGTCGAGGACGACCGCGGACCAGAACTCGACGTTGGTGGCCAGTACGCGGTCCGGCCGGCGGGCCTGCAACTCGGCCAGGGCGGCCTTTTCCAGCGCCTCGGCCACCTCGAACCGGGGAGCGCCCAGTTCCTTGGCGGTGCGCCGCAGCACCCGCGCGCGCGGGTCCTCGGCCCGGTAGACCCGGTGCCCGAAGCCCATGAGCCGCTCACCCCGGTCGAGGACAGCCTTGACGTATCCCTCGGCGTCGCCGCTGCGCTCCACGGCCTCGAGCATGCTGAGCACCCGGGAGGGCGCCCCGCCGTGCAGCGGCCCCGACAGGGCTCCGATGCCGGACGAGATGCACGCGGCGGCGTCCGCGCCGGTGGAGGCGACGATCCGGCAGGTGAACGTCGAGGCGTTCAAGCCGTGCTCGGCGGCGGAGATGAAGTACGAATCGACGGCCTTGACGTGACGCGGGTCGGGCTCGCCGCGCCAGCGGCGCATGAACCGCTCGACGATGGTCGACGCCTTGTCGATCTCCTTCTGCGGCACCGCCGGCAGCCCCAGGCCGCGGGCCGACTGCGCGACGAACGACAGTGCGGTGACCGACACCCGGGCGAGGTCCTCGCGGGCCTGCTCGTCGGAGATGTCGAGCAGCTGGTCGAGCCCCCAGTACGGGGCGAGCATCGCCACCGCCGACTGCACGTCGACGCGGATGTCACCGGAGTGCACCGGCACCGGGAAGGGTTCGGCCGGCGGCAGCCCCGGCCCGAAGCGGCCGTCCACGAGCAGCGCCCAGACGTTGCCGAAGGAGACCTGGCCGATGAGGTCCTCGATGTCCACGCCGCGATAGCGCAGTGAGCCGCCTTCCCGGTCAGGCTCGGCGATCTCGGTCTCGAAGGCGACCACGCCCTCAAGGCCCGGCTTGAAGTCGGACATCTCGGTCTCCTGGATCTGGAACGGCCGATCGGCGGGCCGGGCCCGGAGGTCGTCCGGGCCGTCCGAAGAGCGGCCCCTACTCGGGTGTTCCGGTCATCTTGCCTCCTGCCTGCGGCTCTGGCCAACAGGGCTAAGCTGACCGTCCGGTGATCCACCGCCGACGGCTCGGGGTCCCAGAGGCCGGAAGCCGGGCGAACGTCCTGGCCTGCGGTGGTTCGCGGGACGGGTCCGCGGCGGGCCGAGGGAGTGGACGTGACCGGAGACACAGTCGATCCGGCGGCGATGCGCCGGGAGTACCGGGCCACCGGGGGGCTGTCCCGCGCCGACCTGGCCGATGGCTGGCTGGCGCTGTTCGACCGGTGGCTGGCCGACGCGGTCGCGTTCGGACTGCCGGAACCGAACGCCATGGTGGTCGCCACGGCCGACCCAGACGGCCGGCCGAGCGCCCGCCTCGTCCTGCTCAAGGGGTACGACGAGCGGGGCTTTGTGTTCTACACCAACTACGAGTCGCGGAAGGGCGTTGAGGCGCGGAGCAACCCGTACGCCAGCCTGGTCTTTCCGTGGCATCCCATACAGCGGCAGGTGGTGGTCTGCGGCTCGGTGCGTCCGGTGGATCGGGCGGAGACCGAGGCGTACTTCGCGACCCGGCCGCGCGGCTCGCAGCTCGGTGCATGGGCCAGCCCGCAGTCCCAGGTGGTGGCGGACCGGGCCGCGGTCGACGCGAGCTTCGAGGCTGCGGCCCGGCGTTTTCCGCCGGGCACGCCGGTGCCTCCGCCGCCGCACTGGGGCGGCTTTCGGCTCGAGCCGGACAGCGTCGAGTTCTGGCAGGGCCGGGCCAGCCGGCTGCATGACCGCCTGCGTTGCCGCCGCGCCGCCGAGGGCTCGTGGCTCGTCGAGCGGCTCGCTCCGTGAGGGGGGCGCGCGCTCTCTTTCCCGAGGAGGCCCAGGATCGGTTCGGCGGTGGCGCCGCCGTCGGATGGCTCTACAGCGCGATCGCACTCGGATCGATGCTCGGTGGTCTGACCTCGGGCTGGATCGGGCGGGTCCGCCGCCAGGGCCTGGGACTGGTGCTGGCCGTGGTGGGGTGGGGCCTGGCCGTCGCGCTGGCCGGTCTGGCGCGGCAGCTGTGGCTGATGGTCGCACTGCTGGCCCTGGCCGGCGCGGCCGATCTGGTCAGCGCGGTCCTGCGCCAGTCGATGCTGCTGGTATACGTGCCGGACCGGCTTCGTGGCCGGTTGCAGGGGGTGAACGTAGCGGTCATCGCCGGCGGTCCGCGGCTGGGTGACCTGCGGGCCGGAGCGGTGGCGGCCGGCTTTGGCGCGGGCGTCGCCTGGGTGGGCGGCGGCCTGGCCGCCGCCGTCCTGGCGGTCCTGCTCGCGGCCGTCTTTCCGGTCCTGCTGCGGTATCGCGTTGCCCGCTGAAGTACGTGGGCGGACCCCGGGC
>DASVMV010000020.1:0-2536 GCA_036384155.1 Micromonosporaceae bacterium | reverse complement strand
GCGGGCGGGCACCGGGCCGGACGCAAGGCGGGCGCACTCGTCGTGCTGGTCGCCGGCGACCTCGTGCTCTACGTCGAGCGCGGCGGCCGCACCCTGCTGTCGTACGTCGACGATCACGAAGCACTCGCCGCGGCTGCGAAGGCCCTGGCCGACGCGGTGCACTCGGGGGCGCTCGGCGCCATGTCGGTGGAGCGGGCCGACGGCGAGGCAGTACAGTCTTCGCCGCTGCGGGACGCCCTCACCGCCGCCGGATTCCGGGCCACCCCGCGGGGCCTGCGGCTGCGCGGCTGAGGCACCGCGGCCCCCGCGGGCGATCAAGCCGTCAATCCCGGAAATCGGCATTGACGGCATCCCGCTGCACGACGAGCTGATCCTGGAGCTCCGCCTGGACACGGGCATCGAGTAGCCGGACGCAGGGGCTCGAGGGCGCTAACGTTCCGGGCATGGCCGGTTACCCCTGGATCAGCCTGACTACCGACTACGGACTGTCCGACGGGTTCGTCGCCGCGTGCCACGGGGTGATCGCCCGTCTGGCGCCGCCCGTACGGGTCATCGACGTGACCCATGCGGTGCCGCCCGGCGACGTCGTCCGAGGCGCCGCGGTCCTCGCGCAGACGGTTGTCCACCTGCCGGCGGCCGTACACGTCGCGGTGGTCGATCCCGGCGTCGGCACGGCCCGCCGCGCGATCGCGGTCGGGACGCCCGGCGGTCTGCTGGTCGGACCGGACAACGGTCTTCTGCCGTGGGCCGCCGACGCGCTCGGCGGGCCCCGCGAGGTCGTCGAACTGGCCAACCGCGCCTGGTTCGCGGAGAAGGTGTCGCACACGTTTCACGGGCGGGACATCTTCGTCCCGGTCGCCGCGCGCCTCGCGACCGGCTCGGCGCTCCACCAAGCCGGTCCGGCGCTCGACGCAGCCGACCTGGTCCGCCTGCCCGAGCCGGTCGTCGCGATCGGCGACGGCTGGTTGGAGACGGAGGTGCTCACCGTCGACCGGTTCGGCAACGTACAACTGGCGGCACCGGCCTCGGCGCTCGACGGATTCGGTCCCGAACTGTCCGTCGGCGGGGTCCACGCGGTGCGGGGTAAGACCTTCGGCGAGGTCCGCGCCGGCGGGCTCGTGGTCTACGCCGACTCCGCCGACCACGTGGCCGTGGCCGTCAACGGCGGCCGTGCCGTCGTCGTCCTCGCCGCCGCCCCCGGAGACGTCCTGCGGCTGACCGATCTCCGCTGAGCCGCGGCGCCGCCCGTGGCCGGGCGCGGCCGGTGACGGCAGGATGGATCCGTGCCCGAAGGCGACACCGTGTGGAACACCGCCCGCGCGCTGCACCGTGCGCTGGCGGGCGGCACGTTGACCGCATCGGACTTCCGGGTGCCCAATCTGGCCACCACCAACCTGTCCAACTGGACGGTCCTGGAGTCGGCCAGCCGGGGCAAACACCTCCTGCTGCGGCTGCGGGACCCCGATGGCCAGTCCCGGTTCACCCTGCACTCGCATCTCCGCATGGACGGCGCCTGGCGGGTGTACGCGCCGGGCGACCGGTGGATGGCTCGCCCCGCGCATCACGTACGGGCGGTCCTCCGCACCGCCGACGCGGTGGCAGTCGGCTACCACCTGCATGAACTGGCCCTGGTGCCGACCGCCGACGAGCCGAGCCTGGTCGGTCACCTCGGCCCCGACCTGCTCGGCGCCGACTGGGACGCGAGCGAGGCGGTCCGCCGCATCGCGGGCCGGCCGTCGATCAGCATCGCCGAGGCTCTGCTGGACCAGCGCAACCTGGCCGGCATCGGGAACCTCTACAAGGCCGAGACGCTGTTCCTGCGGGGTGTCTCGCCCTGGACACCGGTCGGCGAGGTAACCGACCTACCCGGCATGGTGCAACTCGCGCAGCGGCTGGTCGCGGCCAATCGCGGCCGATGGACCCAGTCGACCACCGGCTCGCTGCGCAAGGGCGAAACCAGTTACGTGTACGGGCGGCGCGGGCTTCCCTGCCGCCGCTGCGGCACCCTCATCCGGAAGGCCGAGCAGGGCGAGCGGGTCACGTACTGGTGCCCGTCCTGCCAGCCAGCCGCCGGCCGGACCACGCGGGCGAGCGGGACCGATCGCCCTCGGTCGCAGCCACCCGGTGACGGATCGACGGCTTGACGGCGATGCAGTTCCGGCGACGGCAGGTCCCGGCTCAGGTGGCCCGGATCGGGCCGCCGGCCGTCCGCAGCTCCGCAAGCGCGGCGGCGAGGCCCTGCAACAGGTCACCGGCGTCGGTGAGCCGGGCGGTCGTCTCGACGGCGGCCGGTCCCGGCCGGTGGGCGGCCACACATTTGGCGGCCGCGGCCACGAGCCGCTCGTACGCGGTGACCCCGGCCTGAAGCTGGCCGGTGAGCTCGGCGTGAGCCGCCTCGAGGCCGCCGCGCGCTTCCTCCGGCGCCAGGCGCATCGTCTTTTCGACGCCGGCCACCCGGTATGCCAGGTCGCGCAGTGACCGCTCTGCCGTGAGTGCCTCGTCCATGGCGGGCGCGCCGGATTCGGGAAGCCGGGGC
>DASVMV010000019.1:0-16008 GCA_036384155.1 Micromonosporaceae bacterium | reverse complement strand
GGGCGTCGAGCACCGGCAGCGCGCCGGGCCGGACCGTGAGGTCGCCCGGCCGGGGCGACGGAGCGGCCGTCGACACCGGCAGTCCGGCCGCCTCCCAGGCCGGGAAGCCGCCCGCCAGCACCCGGACCGGCTGGTGACCCGCCCATCGCAGGGTCCACCAGGTGCGGGAGGCGGAGAGACCGTCGCCGCCGTCGTACACGACCACCGGGTGACCCTCCCGCACGCCCGCCGCCCGCAGGGCACGCTGCAGGGCGGCCGGGTCGGGCAACGGGTGTCGGCCGCCCGCCCCAGGCGGGCCGCACAGGTCCGCGTCCAGGTCGACGAAGACGGCACCCGGCACGTGTCCGGCGGCGTAGTCGAGCCGGCCGGGCGGTTCGCCGAGCCGCCACCGCACGTCGAGGACCGTGGGCGGATCGTCCGCAGCCAGCTCGCCGGCGAGCGCCGCTGCCTGGACCAGAAGATCATGGGGTTCGGACACGCGCTCCAGTCTGCATCATCGGCGACCGATCTCCCAGAATGCGGACACCGGTTTTCGTCGCTACCCCGGGTAGCATCGACATCCGGGAGGGGCCCCTACGTGAACGACCTGGTCGACACCACCGAGATGTACCTGCGCACCATCCTCGAGCTGGAAGAGGAGGGTGTGACGCCGCTGCGTGCCCGCATCGCGGAGCGGCTGCGCCAGAGCGGCCCCACCGTGAGCCAGACGGTCGCCCGGATGGAGCGGGACGGCCTGCTGACTGTCGAGGGCGACCGCCACCTCCAGCTCACCGACGAGGGCCGCGCCTACGCCGTTTCCGTGATGCGCAAGCACCGGCTCGCCGAGCTGCTCCTGGTCAATGTGATCGGCCTGCCGTACGAGGAGGCGCACGACGAGGCCTGCCGGTGGGAGCACGTGATGAGCGATTCCGTGGAGCAGAAGGTCTACGAGCTGCTCAACCGGCCCACGCGATCGCCGTACGGAAACCCCATCCCGGGCCTCGAGGCGTTCGGACCGGCCGAGCGGACGGCCGCGGACGGCGCGGACGGCGAGCGCAACCTCGCCTTCCCGGGCCTGGCCGGGCCCGTCGTCGTGCGGCGCATCTGTGAGAGCGTGCAGACCGAGGCCGACGTGCTACGCCAGCTGCACGCGGCCGGCGTAGACCCGGGCGCGACCGTCACGGTGGCGCAGGAACGCGACGGAGTGAGCATCGACCGGGCCGGCGAGACCATCCGCCTCCCCCGCGAGGTGGCCTCGCGGGTCTTCGTCGCGGCCGCCTGACATCCGCCCACTCCAGCCGACTTTCCCGCGCCGCCCTTCCCCGGGCGTCCGTGCTCAGAGGCGCCGGCTGTCGACCTTCTTGGCCAGGGCGACGAGCTTCGGCGCGAATGCCTCAGCCGCAGGCGGGTTCTGCCCCGCCGTAAAGGTGTAGCGGAGATAGATCAACCGCCGGTCGCCGGAGAGCCAGCCGACCTCGACCCCGGGGCCGTGGTCCTGCCCGGGCGATGTGGTGATCCGGTACGCCGCTTTGCCCAGTGCTTTGACGCGCTGCGCACCTTTCGGCACCATCGCGTCGGCGAAGACCTCGGCGTCAGCGGTCGTCGGGGTAACCGAGAGCGCGAGGTCGGGCCGGCTGCTCGAGCCCGCCTGCAGTACGCAGGTCTGAGTGTTGGCATGGCGGGTGGCGACGGCCACGGTGAACCGGGCTCCGGTCGTCTGGGCGATGACCGCGAAGTCCAGCAGGCGGCAGGCGCCACCGGCGGCCGCGGCCGGTTCGACCGGGAGGACGAGCGGGGACGGCTCCGGAGGGGCCACCGGCTCCGTCGCCTGGCCGTTACAGCCGCCCAGCGCCAGGAGACCCGCACCCGCCAACCAGACGCGCCCGCGCACAACTTCCTCCGGTCCGGCCGGCCAGGCGGCCGGCTCTTTGCGTGCCGCCCGGCACGCGGCACCTGGCGAGCGTGCCCACACCGCGCCGATCTCCCGGGTTCGGGCGGTTGGCACGCCCCTGTCCGTCGGTCACCGTACGGGGTGCCGGCCTCCTGTGAAAAGTCCGGAGTCACCCGGGTAGCGCCGCCACGATGTGCCGGGCGATCTCCAGCGCGCTCGTCGCCGCGGGTGAGGGTGCGTTGAGTACATGCATCTGCCGATTGCCGGACACCAGCAGGAAGTCGTCCACGAGACTTCCGTCGGGGGCGATGGCCTGGGCGCGTACCCCGGCGGCGCTGGGCACGAGGTCCGCCCGGGTGATCTCGGGGACCAGCCGGGCCAGGCTGGCCGCGAAGCGGCGCCGGGACAGCGAGCGGCGTACCTCGGTCAGGCCGTAGCGCAGGTGCCGCCGGGCCAGCCGCCACATGCCCGGGTAGGCGGCGTAGTCCGCGACATCATGGGGATTGATCCGGCGCCAGGAGTAACCCTCGCGGGCGGCGGCCAGCACCGCGTTCGGTCCGGCGTGGACGCTGCCGTCGATCATCCGGGTGAGGTGCACACCCAGGAACGGGAACTGAGGGTCCGGCACCGGATAGATCAGCCCGCGTACGAGGTGCCGGCGGTCCGGCTGGAGTTCGTAGTATTCGCCGCGGAATGGAACGATCCGCGCGGGCGGCGTGACGCCGGCCAGCCGGGCCACCCGGTCGGCGTGCAGGCCGGCACAGTTCACCACGATGTCGCCGGCCACGTCGCCGGCCGTCGTCCGGACCACCTGCTCTCCCGCCCGGACCTCGAAGCCGGTCACCCGCGCACCGAAGGTGACCTGCGCGCCCGCCTTTTCGGCGAGGGCGGCCAGCGTGCGGCAGACGGCGGTGAAGTCGACGATGCCGGTGGACTCGACCCGCAGGGCCGCCACACAGCGGACGTGCGGCTCGAACTCGCCCGCCTCCGCCGCCGAGATCAGGCGGATCGGAAGGCCGTTTGCGAGACCGCGCTCGTGCAGCGCGCGCAGGGCCGGCAGTTCGGCCTCATCGGTGGCGACGATGAGCTTGCCGCACACCTGCACCGGAATGCCGTGCTCGGTGCAGAAGTCGACCATCGAGCGGTTGCCCGCCCGGCACAGCCGAGCCTTCAGGCTGCCCGGACGGTAGTACACGCCAGCATGGATGACGCCGGAGTTGTGCCCGGTCTGGTGGGCGGCGACGCCGGACTCCTTTTCCAGCACGGTTATCTCGGCGCCGGGGCGGTCCACCGTGAGCCGGTGGGCGGTTGCCAGGCCTACGATGCCACCGCCGATCACGACGTATCGCGCCATGGCCGGACCCTACCGCCTGGGCCGGACGCTGTCGGTCGGCTCGCCGCCGACGTACGGGCAGTGCCGGCAGCCCCGGCCGCAGCAGGTACCGCGGGCCGCCAGGTAACCGGCGGTGAGGACGAACAGCCCGGTCCGCGGATCTAGGTAGCCGGACTCACCCGCGGCGAGCGCGCGGGCGTGCGCCCCCAGGATCCGCTCGCGAGCGGGGTGGTCGGGCGGCAGCCGCGAGGGGTGCGGCTGGTGTAGCGGACGGGGCGCCAACGGCAACGCCCGTCCCTGTTCAGCTTCCACCCGCCGACCTTACGCGACCGCGTGTCGTAGCAACCGGCGCTGGGTACGGCAGCAGATGTGAATACGACCTGGAAGCCCGTGCAGCAGCACGGCGAACTGTCCAGCAAGGACCGCGACAAGCTGCCGGACACGGCGTACGCGTTTCCGAAGCAGCGCAAGGAGCCGCTGACGGACGCCTCTCACGTGCGCACCGCGCTGGCCCGATTCAATCAGGTGCAGGATGTCAGCGACGCCGATCGGGACCTGGCTTTCGCCAACATCCGCAAAGCAGCGAAGCACTTCGACATCGAGGTCCGCGAGGATAGCTGGCACGACCTCGGCAAGCCGTAGGCCGTACGGGGAGTTCTGCCGCGCTCCGCCCCGCCGGTGGTGCAGAACCGGGTCGCGGCCGGCGCCCGACCGCGCCATCCTCAACCGGGTGGCCTACCGACTTCGGGAGACCGATCCGTCGCCGGATTCGGTACGCCGGCTGACATTCGTGCCGTTCCTGCCCGATGGGACCTGTGCCGCCGTACCCGATGAACTTGGCCGGCCGCGGCTGCCGGCCGACGAGGTGCGACCGGCCGAGCACTGGCTGCTCGACGCATCGCTGCGCATCCCGTTGCAGACCGCCGGCTTCCGCCCGCAGCGGATCCATCCGTTCGCGACGGCACGTTTCTCGACGTCGGCTGCGCAAACGGGCTGCTGATGGAGTCGGTGGCGCTCTGGGCCGCCGAGCGTGGGCGCACCATCGAGCCGTACGGGATCGACCTGTCGCCCGGTCTGGTCGACCGGGCCCGGCGGCGGCTCCCGCAATGGGCGGACCGGATCGAGGTGGGAACGCGATCCATTGGCGACCGGCCGTCGGGCGGCGATTCACCTTCGTGCATGTGCTGCTGGACCTAGTGCCGGTGGCCCGCCGCGTCGACCGGGTCCGGCACGCCCTCACCGCACTGGTCGAGCCGGGCGGCCGACTCCTGGTCAGCCACTACCAAAGCCCCGGCGGCACCGATGTGGACGCCGGGCAGCACCTGCGCCAGCTCGGGCTCACCGTCACCGTCGGGGGTGGCGCCGACCGCGCGGCCACGACCGCCTGGATTGACCAGCCAGGCCCGCGCTGAGCGAGACGAGGCCCGGGGCCAGCTCCGGTGGCTGGCGGCTCCGCTGGAAACAGATCTCTTGTCGAGCGCGATGCGTCTGGCGCATAAAAATGCGCCTCACGCATACCGCTCGACGGCACCTCGCCGCCTGTGGCGCCGTCCATCACGACCACGGCGACCGGAAGCCCGCGTGACGCGGGTTGCAGCTGATGCGGGGAGCCGGGCGTCGCCCGGCTCCCCGCTCCTCCCCCAACGGGCTCCCCCGCCCGTGGTCGGCCTCAGCGATCAGCTGCAGCCACTGGTCGAGCCGCAGCCCTCGCAGACGTAGCAGCTACCGGCAGGACGCATCTTCGTGCCGCAGGTGAAGCAGAGTGGCGCGTCGGCCGCCTTGCCGATCACCGCCTCCAGCAACTCGGTGGACGAACCGGCCCGCGGCGCGGCCGGCTTGGCCGGTGCCGCCTCGACCGCTTCGCCCGGCGCCTCGGCGGGCTGCGCCGTAGACGGCCGGCTCTCGACCGGGGCGGAGGCGGCCAGTGCGGCCAGGTCGAGGCCGTTCTCCGCCTCCGCCTCGGCCCGCACCTGGGCGGCCCGCTCGGCGGCGGTGAAGATGCCCATCTCGGCGCGGCGCTCGTACGGCAGGAAGTCCAGCGCCAACCGCCGGAAGATGTAGTCCATCACCGAGGCGGCCATCCGGATGTCCGGGTCGTCGGTCATCCCCGCCGGCTCGAACCGCATGTTGACGAACTTTTCGACATACTTCTCCAGCGGCACGCCGTACTGCAGAGCGATGGAGATGGCCACCGAGAAGGCGTCCATGATGCCGGCCAGCGTCGAGCCCTGCTTGGACATCTTCAGGAAGACCTCGCCGAGCCCGTCGTCGGGATAGGACGACGCGGTGAGGTAGCCCTCGGCGCCGCCGACCGAGAACGACAGCGTCTGCGACGGGCGCTTCTTCGGCAGCCGCTTGCGGACCGGCCGGTATTCGACCACCTTCTCGACGATCTTCTCCGCCGTCGCGGGGGCGGCAGCCGCCTTCGGCTCCCTCTTCGCGGCGGACAGCGGCTGGCCGACCTTGCAGTTGTCCCGGTAGATGGCCAGCGCCTTGAGGCCGAGCTTCCAACCCTCGAAGTAGATCCGCTCGACGTCCTCCACCGTGGCCGACTCGGGCATGTTCACCGTCTTGGAGATCGCACCGGAGATGAGCGGCTGGACCGCCGCCATCATCCGCACGTGCCCCATCGGGGCGATGGACCGCTCGCCCATGGCGCAGTCGAACACGGAGTAGTGCTCGGGCTTGAGCCCCGGCGCGTCGACCACGTGCCCGTGATCGGCGATGTGCTCGACGATGGCCTCGACCTGCTCCTGCGGATAGCCGAGGCTGCGCAGGGCGCGGGGCACGGTCTGGTTGACGATCTGCATCGAGCCGCCGCCAACCAGCTTCTTGAACTTCACCAGTGCCAGGTCGGGCTCGATGCCCGTGGTGTCGCAGTCCATCGCGAGCCCGATGGTGTTGTGACTGACGAAGCCGCCGGCTACGTAGGTGACATTCTCCGGCACCGACAAGTCGTACGTTGGCTGGATGCCACCGTCCTCGTTGACAGCCACCGTCTCGAACAGGTAGCCGAGCGCGTGACCGAGCCGGTCGTCACCCGTCTCCGCGTAGATACGGAGGGCCACCGAGCGGGGGACACCACCCGTCTTGCGCAGTGATTGGCTGATCGCATCCCACAGCTCGTGCGTCGTCGGGACGAGCTCGCGCCAGGCTCCGGAGGGAAGGTGGATCCGGTCCCGCCGGCTGCCAATCTTCCGCGGTTCGAGCACGAGCGCCTGCGCCTTACGGTCGCCCAAGAAGCCGATGATCTCATCGAACGCGACGGCGTGCGCCTGGTTGCGGATCCTGATCTGCCAAATGTCGCCGCCGAACCCGCTCACCGTGCGGCGCGTGGTGGATGCGATCCCGAGCGCAAGTAGGACGGTACGCACCTCGTCCACAAATGCTTCCGTGGACGTGGACAGGCTGGGAACACCTCCGGTCACGCTGCCATCGGCCTCGAAAAGGCCCCGGAGGAACGCCGCGTACACGGTGACGTCATTAGATTCCAAGATCGCGGAAGGCACGCGAGGCGACCATCCCTTGCCGGTGTGGTCCGCGTGCGGCAGCGACTTGGCAAAGCCTGCTGCCTGCCACCATCGCGCGAGGCGTACAGACTGCAGGCCGACCTCGTGGTAGCCGACTTTGGCCGTGACAACCGGCTCTAGGCCAAACAGCCCCTTGCCCAGCACCCGCAGCCGCTCCACGACGTCCAGGTCGGTGTCGGCCACGCAGAACCGCAGACCCTTCGCGTGCAGACTGCCGTCGCCCATGAAGTAGCCGACCAGTTCGGCGAGATCCGCGTCGACGTGGTCGGGGACGTACAGTCGACGATCACCCGCGTAGTACGCCTGATCAAGCACCGGCAGCGGCACCCGCCGCGGCTCGCCGACCAGCGTGCCGAGCTGGACGGGCACGAGATCGCCCGCAGCGACGTCCGCCATGCGCTTCCAGACCCATTCACCGGTTTCTGGATCGACGACCTTGATCCGGTGAGCCAGCGTGCCTTGGATCTTGTATCCACCATCAGTGACGATATGCCGGGTCGGTTCTTCCCCGTTGACAAAGAACTTCGTCGCCTGCCGAACGCCGTCATCCGTCGAGACCTTCAGATCGAGATCCTGCCAGCGGTCGCCGTAGACCTCGCCGATCTCTCCCAGCCGCATGAGTCCCCGGTCCGTGGTGACCATCGTGTCGGCGGTCAGGCAGCCGGTGGGCGCGAGAAGACTCGCCTGGGCGTTGCGCCAGCCGTTCTTGTCGCCGATCTTGTTGCCCTGGGTCCACTGCTTGGTGGCCTCACGCACGATCGCCATGGCAACCGGCGCCGACGGCTTGATCTCGTCGTTGGCCGCCGCGTGCTTGCGCATGACCCGCCTGTGCGGCTCCGCGTTGCGGGCGTAGCCGTCGTACGGGCCCACGACGCCGGCCAGTTCGGCCGAGCGGCGGTAGGCCGTGCCGGTCATCAGGGACGTGATCGCCGCGGCGACCGAGCGGCCCTGCTCGGAGTCGTACGGCAGGCCCGAGGCCATCAGCAGGGCACCCAGGTTGGCGTACCCGATGCCGAGCTGCCGGTAGGCGCGCGTGGTCTCGCCGATCTTCTCCGTCGGGAAGTCGGCGAAGCAGATCGAGATGTCCATCGCGGTGATCACGAACTCGACCGACCGGACGAACTTGTCCACCTCGAACCCGCCGTCGTCGCGGAGGAACTTCATGAGGTTGAGCGAGGCCAGGTTGCAGGACGAGTTGTCCAGGCTCAGGTATTCCGAGCACGGGTTGCTGGCCGTGATGCGGCCCGTCTCCGGGTTGGTGTGCCAGTCGTTGATCGTGTCGTCGTACTGCAGACCGGGGTCGGCGCATTCCCAGGCGGCCTGGGCGATGGTCCGGAACAGGCCCTTGGCGTCGACCGACTCGATCACCGCGCCGTCGAGCCGGCCGCGCAGGTCGAAGGTCTTGCCCGCCTCAACCGCCTGCATGAAATCGTCGGAGACGCGCACCGAGTTGTTGGCGTTCTGGTACTGCACGCTGACGATGTCGGCGCCACCGAGGTCCATGTCGAAGCCGGCGTCCCGCAGGGCGCGGATCTTGTCCTCCTCGCGCGCCTTGGTGACCACGAACTCTTCGATGTCGGGATGGTCGACGTCGAGGATGACCATCTTGGCGGCCCGCCGGGTGGCACCGCCGGACTTGATCGTGCCGGCCGAGGCGTCGGCACCGCGCATGAAGCTCACCGGGCCCGAGGCGGTGCCGCCGCTGGACAGCAGCTCCTTCGACGAGCGGATCCGGGACAGGTTGACGCCGGAGCCGGAGCCGCCCTTGAAGATCAGCCCTTCCTCTTTGTACCAATCCAGGATGGAATCCATCGAATCATCGACAGAAAGGATGAAACACGCGCTGACCTGCGCCGGCGAGGGGGTTCCGACGTTGAACCAGACCGGCGAGTTGAAGCTGAACACCTGGTGCAGCAGCATCCAGGTCAGCTCGTGCTCGAAGATCTCGGCGTCGGCCGGCGTGGCGAAGTAACCATGCCGCTCCCCCGCCGCCCGGTACGCCTTCACCACCCGGTCGATGAGCTGCCGCAGCGACCACTCCCGCTCGGGCGTGCCCACTGCGCCCCGGAAATACTTCGTGGTGACGATGTTGGTCGCGTTGACGCTCCACGAGGCGGGAAACTCGACGCCGCGCTGCTCGAAGTTGACCGAGCCGTCGCGCCAGTTGGTCATCACCACGTCGCGCCGTTCCCAGGTCACCTCGTCGTACGGATGGACCCCCTCGGTGGTCCACACCCGCTCGACCCGCAACCCGGTGGCAGCCCGCGCGCGTGCCTTGCTGGTGGTCACGTTGTCCCCCGCCATCTCATCCGCCCCCTCGCCTGGCCCGGCCGTTGCCGCGCCCCAACATGATCGAAAACCCGGAAACTATTTGCTGCGACCGCCGGCCGGCGTCACCGCCGGCGGGCCGGCGTCGGTCCGGTGGGTCGCCGGCCCGGCCCGCAGCACCGCGATTTCGCGCTCGAAGTCGGCCAATGACTCGAACGACCGGTAGACACTGGCGAACCGCAGGTAAGCCACCTCGTCCAACTCGCGCAGGGGCCCGAGGATCGCCAGTCCGACGTCGTGGCTGGGCACCTCCGCAGCGCCCTTCGCCCGAACCGTCTCCTCCACCCGCTGAGCCAGCTTGGCGATCGCGTCGTCGTCGACCGGCCGGCCCTGACACGCCTTGCGAACCCCGCCGATGATCTTCGTCCGGCTGAACGGCTCCGTCACCCCGCTGCGCTTGACGACCGCGAGCACCGCCTCTTCAACGGTCGTGAACCGCTTGCCGCACTCGGGACACGACCGCCGGCGCCGGATCAACTGGCCGTCGTCGGCCTCCCGTGAGTCGACCACACGGGAGTCGGGATGCCGGCAGTACGGACACCGCATCGGGCCAACCTCCTTCTCCCGTCGTCCAGCATCGACCGGGCCTGTGACAGAACCGCCCATCCCCGCGGGGCGCCCGCCATCAGCCGCGGCTGTGCAGAACATGTGAACAAGTTGTGGGTAGTCGACCCCAACCTGTGGACGACTTACACCAGTGTAACTACTAGATGTTGGGGTTGACGGTATTCCGCCGACGCACGGAGGTCAAGTTCGCCGCGCCACTTCGCGCGGACGTTTCTCCAACCGTCGAGGTGGCGCCGCGGTTACCGGCTGGACGGAACGGTGACCCGCTGCCCGGCATAGACCGTGTAGCCGTCCAGTCCGTTGAGCCGCCGGATCTCCTCCACCGCCGCGAACGGTTCGTGGCCGGGCGCGTGCCGCTCGGCGATCGACCAGAGCGTGTCGCCCGGCAGGACGACCGCCGTGCGGGCCGCACCGGGCGGGTCGGACGCGCGGGACGCGGGTGCCAGGACGGCGATCACCGCGGTCACCACCAGGACGAAGAAGCCGACCACGGCAAACCGGCCACGCCGGGTCAGCCGCAGCCGGCCGGGCCGCGAGGTGCGGGGTTCCGTTACAGACATGCCTGCCCCCAAGATCGAACACAGGTTCGATAGAACGCGCGTACGATGGTGTATCAGAACTGGCGTTCGGATGTCGAGCCGCAGGCCGCGACACGCCGGCAAACATGTCGTACAGATGTTTGAAACTGGCCGATCCCACCGATACGGTCAGGAACAACCCGAGCGGCCCGCGGTCCGCCGGGACGGCCCGCACCGCTGCGCACCACGTGCCGACCCCGGCACACTGACGTCAGGAGGACACCCGTGTCGACCGATCGCCGGCAACAGCAGCTCCAGAGGACCGCAGCCGCCGCACCGGCCAACCGTCGCCGAGGCGCGGCCCGCGCCGGGGGCGGCGACCCGGCCATCCGGGCGGTCACACCGGTCGTCAGCGCCTTCCCGGAGCCCGTCGGAGACGGCCTGAGCCCCCGGCAACGCAAGATCCTCGCCTTTATCCGTGACTGGGTCGAGCGCCACGGCTATCCGCCGAGCGTGCGAGAAATCGGTGAGGCGGTGGGCCTGGTGTCTCCGTCGAGCGTCGCCTACCAACTCAAAGAGCTCGAGCGCAAGGGTTTCCTGCGCCGCGACCCCAACCGCCCGCGGGCAGTCGACGTGCGGCCCCCAGCTGAGCCGGCCGACGACGACGAGACCCGGATGCACCGGCCCCGGCCGGCGTACGTGCCGCTACTTGGCCGCATCGCCGCGGGCGGTCCGATCCTCGCCGAGCAGGCTGTCGAAGACGTCTTCCCGTTGCCGCGCGAACTGGTCGGCGAGGGAGAGGTCTTCATGCTTCAGGTCAAGGGCGACTCGATGGTGGATGCGGCGATCTGCGACGGCGACTGGGTGGTCGTCCGGCGGCAGCAGACGGCCGAACCAGGCGAGATCGTCGCCGCGATGCTGGACGGGGAGGCTACGGTCAAGACCTACCGCCGCCGGGACGGCCACGCCTGGCTGATGCCGCAGAACCCCGCGTACGAACCGATCCTCGGCGACGACGCCACGATTCTCGGGCGCGTGGTGGCGGTGCTGCGCCGGGTCTGACGGCTCTAGCCGTGCCGCCCGACCCGAGCGGTTGCGCCCGCGAGGCACTGACCGCCGGCCGGTACCGGTCGGCTCAGCGGCCGAATCGATCGTCGGTACGGCGGCCGGGGCCGCGACTGCCCGAACCGGTCCCCTCGCCGGTGTAGCTGCCGCCGTACACCGCTCCGCTCGATCCGCCGTACCGGCCGCCACCGGACGAGCCGTTGCCGTACACGGGGCCCGCCGGCTTTCCCCCGGACGCGCCGTGGCCGGGTCGGTCGCCCCGGCCACCGTAGACGGCGCCCGAGGCGCCGCCCCCGTACACCCCGCCGCCGGCCCGTCCACCGCCGTCGCCGTACGCCCCGTAGGGATCGGCCGGGACCGGCGCGTACCCCGGGCCCTCGTCGCCCGGCAAACCGCTCTCGCCAGACGCAGGATCGCTGTCCGGGGGGTTGCGTCGGGCGCGCAGGATGCCGAACACGCCGGCAGCAACCAGGATCGCGCCGAGGAGACCGACCCCGGCCACCATGTACGTGATGTCCCGTAGCGTCAGCTGGTCGAGCCAGGAGGGGTTGTCGGCCCTCGGCGCGGCTGGCGGATGCTGCTCATTGGCCACCTGTCGGGACGGGGTGTAGCGAAGGATCTCCGGCTTGGTGCCCCGCGGCTGGTCGGCAGTCTCGGACACGGTCAGGAACGACGCTCCGTCCGGACCGTAGGCGATCGATTCCCCGCGCGGCTCGCCGGGCAGCGGCGTGAACCGGGGCTTGCCCTTGGTCAGCGCCGCGACCACGTCACCGCCGGTCACGTCCCACTCGAAGGCGTCGGAGTACGTACGCAGCGTCACTCGGCTGGCGCCTGGCGCGGTGGCGCCGCCGGTGATCACCAGCTGCGCGAGCGGTCCGAGGAACTCGTTGACCGTCGGCGTCCTCGGCCACGTGACCTCGCCGAGCTTCTTCATCGGTACGCCCTCGCGCGTGCCCGGCTGCAGCGGGCCGGTGGGCGAGTAGAGGCCCGCCTTGCCCGCCTCGCGGGTGGCGATGATCGGCGTACCGTCCCCGTTGAACAACAGGGCCTCGGCATCGTGTTTGCCGTCCGGATACGTCAGTCGGTTGAGCACGGGCGGCGCCGAACCGTCCGGCGGCATCGTCCACAGCCCGACGGTGGAGCGCGACTTGTCGTTGTCGCCGATATCGGCGACGTAGAGCGTCCTACCGTCCGGAGCCAGCCCCAGGTCTTCCGGGTCGCGCGGCCCGTTTCCGCTGTAGGCCTTGCTCTGGACGACGCGGCAGGTGTTGTTGAGGAAGAAGATGCGCCGTCGGGACAACAGGTCGCTGCTGTCGTTGACCGCCACGAAGCCGTCGTCGGTTGCCACCAGGCCGGACAGCTCGACCAGCCGGTCGTCGGTGATCGTGCACACCTTGGCACCGGCCGCCGCGCCGCCACCGGCACCCGACGGGGCCGGTGTCGGCGCAGCAGACGCGGCAGCCGGGAGCCCGGCCACCACCACACCGAACATCACCGCAACCGAGGAGAGGAGCCGCCGCATCCGGTCAGTGTCTCACGCCGCGCCGGTGGCCTGCGTCACTCGTGATCGTCCACGCGGTGGTCGGCCAGGTCGGCCGCCAGCGCCTCGCTGACCCGTACGTGCAGCAGGGTGCCTCGGTCGGTGTGCCGGGTGCCGAGCACCTCGCCCTGCCGGTGCACCCGGGCGACGAGGTCCCCCCGGTCGTACGGGATTACGGCGTGCAATTCGACGGCGGGCCGCGGCAACCGTTGTTCGATAGCCGATCGCAGCGAGTCGATGCCCCGGTTGGCGCGCGCCGAGACGAACAGCGCCTCCGGCCAGGTCCGCTTCAACCGCAGCAGCGTCTCCTCGTCCGCCGCGTCGATCTTGTTGACGACGAGCAGCTCGGGCAGCCGGTCGGCACCCACCTCGGCGAGCACCTCGCGGACGGCCCGGACCTGCTCCTCGGGATCCGGGTGCGCACCGTCGACGACGTGTACGACGAGG
Source organism: Micromonosporaceae bacterium (assembly GCA_036384155.1). Lineage (GTDB taxonomy): Bacteria > Actinomycetota > Actinomycetes > Mycobacteriales > Micromonosporaceae > DASVMV01. Next base: position 2,810 of record DASVMV010000019.1, on the reverse strand, counting down.
TCGGCCTCCGCCACCTCCTCCAGCGTCGACCGGAACGCCTCCACGATCTGGTGCGGCAGATGGCGCACGAAGCCGACAGTGTCGGAAAGGGTGTAGATCCGGCCGTCTGCGGCGTGCGCCCGCCGGGTGGTGGGATCGAGCGTGGCGAAAAGCGCGTCCTCGACCAGCACGCCGGCGCCGGTGAGCCGGTTGAGCAGGCTCGACTTGCCCGCGTTGGTGTAGCCGGCGATGGCCACGGCCGGGACCTCGTTACGGGCCCGGCGGGACCGCTTGGTCTGCCGTACGGTGCGCATGCTCTTGATCTCGCGCCGCAGCCGGGCGATCCGGGTGCGGATGCGCCGCCGGTCGGTCTCCAGCTTGGTCTCACCGGGACCGCGCAGACCGACGCCGCCCCCGGCGCCGCCACCGCGGCCGCTGCCGCCGGTCTGCCGGGACAGCGTCTCGCCCCAGCCCCGCAGCCGCGGCACCAGGTATTCCAGCTGAGCCAGCTCGACCTGGGCCTTGCCCTCTTTGCTCTTGGCGTGCTGGGCGAAGATGTCGAGGATCAGGGCAGTCCGGTCGACCACCTTGACCTTGGTCCGCTGCTCCAGGTTGCGCAGCTGCGAGGGCGACAGCTCACCGTCACAGATGATCGTGTCGGCGCCGCTCGATCGTACGATCATGGTGAGGTCGTCGACCTTGCCGCGGCCGATGTAGGTGGCGGGGTCGGGCCGGTTGCGGCGCTGGATGAGCCCTTCGAACACCTGGGAGCCGGCCGTCTCGGCCAGCGCGGCCAGCTCGGTGAGGGAGTTCTCGGCGTCCGTTACCGTGCCGTCGGTCCACACTCCGACCAGAACGACCCGTTCCAGCCGCAGCTGCCGGTATTCGACCTCGGTGATATCGGTGAGTTCGGTGGACAGGCCGGCCACCCGGCGTAGGGCCTGCCGGTCGGCCAACTCGAGATCACCGGTGGTGGCATCGATGCCGGTGTCGGAACCAGTCAGCTCGATCGCCGACTCGTCCAGTGGGTATGTGCGCAAAAGGTTCCTCCTCAGGCTTCGATCGTGACACGGCGGGTGCCGGGCCGCACCTGTAAAACGGCCCGCGGCCGGGGGTGGGCGGTCGATGGCCCGGCCGGCGCGGGACAATGCCCGGACGGCCGTCGGGCCGACGGATACAAGGACGGAGGAACCCGTGGCGATCACCCGCCTGCCGAGCGCCGGATTCTCAATCACCATCCGGCTCAGCGTGACCGCCGATGCCTCGGCGATCGGCCGGTTGACCACCGCCGTCGGCGAGGCCGGCGCCATCGTGACCGCTTTGGACGTGGTCGACTCCGATCCGACGAACGTGACCGTCGACCTGACCTGCGACACGGCCGATTCGGGCCACGCCGACCAGGTTGTCGCCGCCCTACACGAACTCGACGGGGTCGACGTCCGAAAGGTCTCCGACCGCACATTCCTGCTGCACCTCGGCGGCAAGATCGAGGTCACGCCCAAGGTGTCGCTGCGCAACCGCGACGAGCTGTCCCGGGCGTACACGCCCGGTGTCGCCCGGGTCTGCCTGGCGATCGCCGAGAACCCGGCCGACGCCCGCCGGCTCACGATCAAGCGGAACACGGTCGCCGTGGTCACCGACGGCTCGGCCGTCCTCGGTCTAGGCAACATCGGACCGGCCGCGGCTCTTCCCGTGATGGAGGGCAAGGCCGCGCTTTTCAAGCGCTTCGGCGGAGTCGACGCATGGCCGGTAGTGCTGGACACCCAGGACACCGAAGAAATCGTCCGGATCGTGCAGGCGATCGCGCCGGCGTACGGCGGGATCAACCTCGAGGACATCGCGGCGCCCCGCTGCTTCGAGATCGAGTCGCGGCTGCGCGATCTGCTTGACATCCCGGTCTTCCACGACGACCAGCACGGCACCGCGATTGTCGTGCTGGCGGCGCTCACCAACGCGCTGCGCGTCGTGGGCAAGCGGCTCGCCGACGTCAAGGTGGTCGTCTCCGGCGCTGGAGCGGCCGGTACGGCGATCATGAAGCTGCTGCTCCGCCAGGGCGTGGGCGACATCATCGCGTACGACCGCCCGGGCGCCCTCCATCGCGGGCTGGCCGACCTGAACCCGGCGTGGCAGTGGCTGGTCGAGCACACCAACAAGGCCAATTACGCCGGGGACCTGCCGGGCGCCATCCGTGGCGCCGACGTCTTCATCGGCGTGAGCGCGCCCAACCTGCTCACCGGCGACGACATCGCCACGATGGCGGCGGACGCCATCGTGTTCGCGCTGGCCAACCCGGATCCCGAGGTCGACCCGCGGGAGGCCCGCAAGCACGCCGCGGTGGTGGCCACCGGCCGCTCCGACCAGCCGAACCAGATCAACAACGTGCTCGCCTTTCCCGGCGTGTTCCGCGGGATGCTCGACGCCCACGCGGAGGAGTTCACCGAGGAGATGGCGCTGGCCGCCGCCCACGCGATCGCCGACGTCGTGGGCGAGGACCGGCTCAACCCCACGGTGATCGTACCGAGCGTGTTCGATCCCCGGGTGGCGCCGGCCGTGTCCGCCGCGGTCCGCGCCGCGGCCCGCGCGATCGCCGACGCGGTCGGGGCCGACAAGCTCAACGCGTCGTTCATCGTGCCCAGCGTCTTCGACGCCATGGTCGCCCCGTCGGTGGCCGCGGCGGTGCGGGCCGCCGCGATCGCCATCTCTTCGGTGAACTCCTCGGCGTGCGCGTCGAGCATGCCACGGAAGACGCCGGGGAAGGCGAGCACGTTGTTGATCTGGTTCGGCTGGTCGGAGCGGCCGGTGGCCACCACCGCGGCGTGCTTGCGGGCCTC
>DASVMV010000018.1:0-4989 GCA_036384155.1 Micromonosporaceae bacterium | reverse complement strand
AAGCAGCAGCGGAGCCCCCACCGGCCGCCTGATGCACCTTTCGCTTGTCCCGGATGACGACCCGCTCGCCGCCCGGCGCCTTCTGGCGATCGGCCGCGGCGGAGCCACCCGGCGCCGCCCCGCTGGTGCCCGGGTCGGCGGCTCGTGGCTTCTCCGTCATGCGTTACCTCGATTCCTCGGACGTGTCCTCGATCGACGCGCGGACAATAGTCACTTCTTGTCGTCCTCGTCGACGATCTCCGCGTCCACCACGTCGTCCGGTCCACCGCCGGTCGAGCCGGTGCCCGCACCCGTACCGGCACCAGCGCCGGGCTCCGCACCGGGCGCGCCCTGCTGGGCCTGCTGCGCGTAGAGCTGCGAGCCGGCCTGCTGAGAGACCTGCGCCAGCCGCTCGTGCGCGGACCTGATTGCCTCGATGTCGGTGCCGCCCAGCGCGCTACGGAGATTGCCCAGCGCCTCGTTCATCTGCTCCCGGGACTCGGCCGGCAGCTTGTCGCCGCTCTCGGCCAGGAACTTCTCGGTCTGCCACTGCAGCGCCTCGGCCAGGTTGCGGGCCTCGGCGTCCTCGCGGCGGCGCTTGTCCTCCTCCGCGTGCTCCTCGGCGTCGCGGCGCATCCGCTCGATGTCGTCCTTCGGCAGCGAGGAGCCACCGGTGATCGTCATCTTCTGTTCCTTGCCGGTGCCCAGGTCCTTGGCGTGCACGTTGACGATGCCGTTGGCGTCGATGTCGAAGGTGACCTCGATCTGCGGCACGCCGCGCGGCGCCGGCGGCAGACCGGTCAGCTCGAAAGTGCCGAGCTTCTTGTTGTACGCGGCGATCTCCCGCTCACCCTGGAACACCTGGATGAGCACCGACGGCTGGTTGTCGTCGGCCGTCGTGAAGACCTCCGAGCGCTTGGTCGGGATCGTCGTGTTGCGCTCGATCAGCTTGGTGAAGATCCCGCCCTTGGTCTCGATGCCCAGGCTCAGCGGGGTCACGTCGAGCAGCAGGACGTCCTTGACCTCGCCCTTGAGCACACCCGCCTGCAGCGCGGCACCGACGGCCACCACCTCGTCCGGGTTGACACCCTTGTTGGGCTCCTTGCCGGTGAGCTGCTTGACCAGGTCGGTGACGGCCGGCATCCGGGTCGAGCCACCGACCAGGATCACGTGGTCGATGTCGGAGACCTTGATCCCCGCGTCCTTGACCGCCTGCTCGAACGGGGCCTTGCAGCGGTCCAGCAGTTCCTGCGTCATCCGCTGGAACTCCGCGCGGCTCAGCGTCATGTCCAGGTGCAGCGGGCCGCTCTGGCCGGCCGTGATGTACGGCAGGTTGATGCTGGTGTTCGTCGCCGCCGACAGCTCGATCTTGGCCTTCTCGGCGGCCTCGCGCAGCCGCTGCATGGCCATCTTGTCCTGGGACAGGTCGATGCCGTGCTGGCCGCGGAAGGTCTTCACCAGGTGGTCGATGATCCGCTGGTCCCAGTCGTCGCCACCGAGGTGGTTGTCACCGCTGGTGGACTTGACCTCGATGACGCCCTCGGCGAGTTCGAGCAGGGACACGTCGAAGGTGCCGCCACCCAGGTCGAAGACGAGGACGGTCTGCTCCTTGTGGCCCTTGTCGAGGCCGTACGCCAGCGCGGCCGCGGTCGGCTCGTTGACGATGCGCAGCACGTTGAACCCGGCGATCTCGCCGGCCTCCTTGGTGGCCTGCCGCTGGGCGTCGTTGAAGTACGCCGGGACCGTGATGACCGCGTCGGTCACCTGCTCGCCCAGGTACGCCTCCGAGTCCCGCTTGATCTTCATGAGCACCCGGGCCGAGATCTCCTGCGGCGTGTACTTCTTGCCGTCGATGTCGATCGACCAGTTCGTGCCCATTTCACGCTTGACCGACCGGATCGTCCGGTCGGGGTTGGTCACCGCCTGCCGCTTGGCGACCTCGCCGACGAGCACCTCGCCGTTGCGGGCAAACGCGACAATCGAGGGAGTCGTACGGGAGCCCTCCGCGTTGGCGATGACGGTGGGTTCGCCGCCCTCCAGGACGCTGACGCAAGAGTTCGTCGTGCCCAGATCGATACCGACCGCACGTGCCATCTTCGCTTCCTCACTTCACGGTAGAGCGTTGTGCCTAACTTGAGTGAACCAGACTCAATAGTGCCATGTCCGGCTGCACCGTCAAATCCGGGTTGAGTGAGGTCGGCGCAAGCCCGACCGGCAGCGGTCGAACCGTTCCAGTTGTCTGGAAGCGCATAGCTCAGGCACGCTTTACAGGTGACAACCCACGGGGACCCGGCCACCGAACCCGACGCGCCGGTCGCGGTCCCCGACCCTGAGCGCCAGCCGCCCCAACCGGAGCTGACGGCCGCGCTCCAGCGGCTGCGAGCCGAGATCGGCGCGTCGGCGTATCCGCTGGCCCTGCCGGCGGCCGAAGAGGCGCGACGGGTGGGCGCGGCCCTCGTCGCCCAGCTCGACGACTATCTTCTGCCCCGCCTCGCCCGACTCGACGCGCCCCTGCTGGTGGTCGTCGGCGGTTCCACCGGCGCCGGCAAGTCGACGCTGGTCAACAGCCTGGTGCAGGCCCGGGTTTCGGCGCCCGGCGTGCTCCGGCCGACCACCCGGGCGCCCGTTCTGGTGTGCCATCCGAGCGATACCCCCTGGTTCCGTCAGGGAGAGCTGCTGCCGGGCCTCACCCGGCGGACCCAGCCCACCGACGACCCCCGCACGCTGCAGCTGGTAGCCGCTCCCGCCCTGCCACCGGGTCTGGCCTTTCTCGACGCGCCAGACATCGACTCGGTCGTCGACGCCAATCGGGCGCTGGCCGCGCAGCTGCTGGCCGCCGCCGACCTGTGGCTGTTCGTCACGACCGCCGCCCGCTACGCCGACGCCGTGCCGTGGGGACTGTTGCGTACGGCCCGCCTGCGCGGCACGGTGATCGCCCTGGTGCTGGACCGGGCGCCGGCCGAAGCCGCCGACGAGGTGAGCGCCCACCTCGCCGAGATGCTGGCCGCGCACGACCTCGCCGCCGCACCCCTCTTCGTGGTGCCGGAGACCGAGGTCGACGGGCAGGGCCTGCTGCCGTATCGGGTGACGGCCGACCTGCGGGACTGGTTCGGCCGGATCGCCACCGACACCGCCGTCCGCACCGGAGTGGTCCGCCAGACCCTCGACGGCGCGCTGGCCGCGCTCAACCCGGCGGTGGATGGCCTGGCGGCCGCCGCCGACGAGCAGGCCGCGGCGGCGACCGCGCTGAAGGAACGGGTCGCCGCCGCCTACCGGTCGGCACGTCGCACGGTCGAGGGCGGCCTGCGCGACGGGCGGCTCCTGCGCGGGGAGGTGCTCGCCCGGTGGCAGGAGTTCGTCGGCACCGGCGAGCTGTTCCGCACGCTGGAGGCCCGGATCGGTCGGATGCGCGACCGGGTCGTCGCCGCGCTGGCGGGTCGCGCCGCGCCGGGCCGTGAACTGCAGACCGCGATCGAATCACAGCTGGTGACGCTGCTGCGGGGAGTGGCCAGCGACGCGGCCGACCACGCGTACACCGGCTGGCAGGCGCACCCGGCCGGGTCCGCCCTGCTCGATCCCTCCCTGGCCCGGCCCGGAGACGACTTCGCCGAGCGGGCCGAACGCCTGGTGCGCGACTGGCAGCGCGGCGTACTCGAACTCGTCCGCACCGAGGGAGGCAACCGGCGGTTCGTGGCGCGCAGCGCGGCGTACGCGGTGAACGCCAGCGGCCTCGCGGTGATGATCGCCGTCTTCGCCTCGACGGCGTTCATTCCGACCGGTCTCGAGGTGGCCGCCGGCGCGGGTACGACGGTGGCCGTGCAGAAGGTTCTCGAGGCGATCTTCGGCGACCAGGCAACCCGCAACCTGGCCGGCAAGGCGCGGACCGACCTGCTTGCCCGGGTGGACGGGCTGCTCGATGCGGAGGCGGCGCGCTACCTGGCCCGGCTCGACGAGGCCGGCGTGGACGCCGTCCGCGGCGACGAACTGCGCCGGGCGGCGGCCGACGTGGAGCGGGCGCGCACCCGGCTCGACCTGACGGCGGGTACGTCGGCGAAGCTGCCCGGGGCGGACGGATGACCAACATCGTGGGCCGGGTGCGAGACGCGCTGGGCGGCGAGCGGCGGGTCGACGCCGACGCGCTCGTCCGCCGGTTCGACGCGTTGCACGACTTCGTGCGTACGGTCGACGGGCTGCTGCCCACCGACCGCTTGGTGAGTGCACAGACCCTGGTCGAACGGGCCGGCACCCGGCTGGCGCTGTCCCGGGAGCACACGGTCGTCGCTCTCGCCGGCGCCACCGGAAGCGGCAAGTCGAGCCTGTTCAACGCGCTGGCCCGCTTCGACATGTCCCCGGTCGGCGTCCGCCGCCCCACCACCGGCGTCACCCACGCGTGCGTGTGGGGTCCACCCGAGGGCGCGACCAAGCTGCTCGACTGGGTCGGCGTCCTGCCGCGGCACCGCTTTGTGCGGGAGAGCCCGCTCGACGGCGAAGACGAGGCCGACCTGCGCGGCCTGGTCCTGCTCGACCTGCCGGACTTCGACTCCGTCGAACGCAGTCACCGGCGCGAGGTCGACCGGCTGCTCGGCCTGGTCGACCTGGTGGTCTGGGTCGTCGACCCGCAGAAGTACGCCGACCGCCTGGTGCACTCCGCGTACCTGCGCGAGTTCCACCGGCACAAAGAGGTGACCGTCGTCGTGCTCAACCAGGCCGACCGCCTGGCGCCGGCCGACGTGCCGCGGGTGCTCGCCGATCTCCGGCGGCTGCTCGACAACGACCAGCTCGACGGAGTACCGGTGCTGGCTGCCGTCGCGTTGCATTCGGCGGGGGTCGCCGACCTGCGCGGGGTGCTGGAGCAGGCCGTCGCCGAGCGGCAGGCCGCGCTGCGGCGGCTCTCCGCCGACCTCACCGCCACCGTGGACCGGTTGGCGGAGCAGATGGGTCCGGCCGTCCGAACCGACATCGACCGCGACACGACCGGGCGGCTGGCGGATGCGCTGGCCGCCTCCGCCG
>DASVMV010000017.1:0-6952 GCA_036384155.1 Micromonosporaceae bacterium | reverse complement strand
TAACCAGGAAGTTGACTGCGGTCACCAGACCGAGCAGCCGCTGGTCGACGTCGAACGCGGCGCCGATCGGCTTGTAGAGCGGCGGCACCAGACCGATCGCGACATTGTCGAGCGAGGCCAGTACGACGAACACGACCACGCTGTAGAACCGGTGAACCGGTCCCCCGCCGCGGGCGTCCCGCCCGCCACCGCTCACCATGCAGGGCACCCAACCAGGAGCAGATAACGATCAGGTGACGCCGCGTGCCGACGCGCCCACTCGTCAATCAGCCCGCCTGAAGGGAACCGTTAGGAGCGCACCCACAGACAGAACGGATGCCCGGCCGGATCGAGGTAGACCCGGACGTCGTCCTGCGGCTGGTAGTCCGCGAGCACCGCGCCCGCCTCGATGGCGTGCGCCCCGGCGACCTCCAGGTCGTCGACCTCGATGTCCAGGTGCAGCATCATCAACTGGCTGCCCGGGCGGCCGGGCCAGGTCGGCCGGACGTACGCGGGCTCGTACTGGACGGACAGCCCGGTGCCGCCGTCGGGAGCGGCAAGCAACACCCAGTAGGGCTCTTCCGCCTTCACCGACCAACCGAGCAGCCGACGGTAGAACGCGGCCAGCGCGGGGGCGTCGGGGGCATCGAGCACGACCGTGGACAGCCGCATGCGGGGTGGCTGGGTCATCGTGCCTCCTCGAAATACCGACCGCGGGCCGGGCCCGAAGACCCTAACCCGGCCGCCGGTCGCGCACCAGGTGGCAGCGACGAGCGTCACTGCCGGCCTCCTTACGGTGGCGGATGCGGAGCGGAAAGTACGGGCATCGCCTGGGGTCGGGTAGTCAGCGGGCGCCGAGCAGGTGCTCGACGGCGAGCTGGTTGAGCCGTACGAAGCCGAAGCCCCGGGCGGCGACGGCGTCCACGTCGAGATCGTCGTACGCGGAGCGATCGGCCAGCAGGTCGGCGTACGTCTCGCCGGTGTCGAGCGTGGGCGTCGCCAGCTCGCCGACCTGGCTCGCCGCCAGCGCCTCGGTCACCTCCGGGTCGGCCCGGAAGGCCGCTGCGCGTTCCTTGAGCAGCAAATAGGTACGCATGTTCGCGGCGGCCGACGCCCACACTCCGATCAGGTCTTCGGTTCGCGAAGGCTTGTAGTCGAAATGCCGGGGCCCGTCGTAGGCGGGGGCACCGCCGGGCCCGCCGTGCTCGAGCAGATCCACCAGCGCGAATGCGTTGAGCAGGTCGCCGTGCCCGAAGACCAGATCCTGGTCGTACTTGACGCCGCGCTGGCCGTTGAGGTCGATGTGGAAGAGCTTTCCGTGCCACAGCGCCTGGGCGATGCCGTGGGCGAAGTTGAGACCGGCCATCTGCTCGTGGCCGACCTCCGGGTTGAGGCCGACGAGGTCGGCGTGCTCCAGCGTGGCGATGAACGCGAGTGCGTGCCCGACCGTCGGCAGCAGGATGTCGCCGCGCGGCTCGTTCGGCTTCGGCTCGAGGGCGAAGCGCAGGTCGTATCCGGAGTCGACAACGTACTGGGCGAGCAGGTCGATCGCCTCGCGGTAGCGGTCGAGGGCCGCGCGCACGTCCTTGGCCAGGTCGTATTCGGCGCCTTCCCGGCCGCCCCACATGACGAACGTCCCGGCCCCGAGTTCGGCGGCCAGGTCGATGTTGCGCAGCACCTTGCGCAGCGCGAACCGCCGGACGGCGCGGTCGTTGCTGGTGAATGCGCCGTCCTTGAACACGGGGTGGGTGAACAGGTTGGTGGTCACCATCGGCACGACCAGGCCGCTGTCGTCCAGCGCCTTGCGGAACCGTGCGACGTGCTCGTCCCGGGCCGCCGCGCCGGCACCGAACGGGATCAGGTCATCGTCGTGCAGCGTGACGCCGTACGCCCCCAGCTCGGCGAGGCGGTGCACTGCCTCGACAGGGTCGAGCGGGGGCCGGGTGGCGTCCCCGAACGGGTCACGGGCCGGCCAACCCACCGTCCAGAGTCCGAAGGAGAACTTGTCGGCGGGGGTGGGCTGGGGCGCCATCGGGACCTCCCGGGCTCGAACAATGTGATTGTCGATTGAATTATTTGGCCGTCGGGCGGCACTGCCAACCCCGGGCGGTCGGACCCGACGGGGAGCGCTACGAGATCGTCGCAGCTACCTGGACCGGGTGCGGGTTGGCCGGCTGGCTGGCTGAGCGGTCAGGCCGTGTGGGCGGTGATCTCGCCGAAGCTGCCGGCCACGGCCTCGAACTCCTGGAGTCCGCGCAGCAGCGCCTGCCGACCGGCCGGGCTCATCCGATCGAGCACCTCGGACAGCAGCTCCCGTCGTTCGGCGCGCAGCTCGTCGAGCAGCTTCCGCCCGGCTGGAGTGAGGTGCAGCGAGATCTCCCGCCGGTCGACCCGACCCGGCTCGCGTTCCAACAGGCCAGCGGCGACCAGCCGGTCGCAGAGGCGGCTCGCCGAGGACAGGAGGATGCCCATCGCCATCGCGAGGCCCCGCAGGTTGACGCCGTCGCACTGCTCGACGACCATCAAACCGCGCAACTGCGAGCTGGAAAGTTGTCCCGCCGCCCGTTCCCGAGCCGACAGCCATACGCTCAACAGCGACCCTGCGGCACCATCGACCGCGGCCGCAATACTCTTGTCCGGCCGGTCGGAGCGAGGATCGTGAACCATGGTGGTGACGAGAGTACCCCTGCCTCGTGGGAAGACCGAAGGATAAGGGGGCAAACATGCCGGATCGGTTGACGGGAATCCGTCGAGTACTCCTACACGCCCCGGCAGACCGTCTGGTCGATTGGCTCGCGGCCGAGTTGACGCAGGCGTACGGCATCGCCCAGGCCGAACTCCTTCAGGTCGACTACCGGCTGTCGGCCCTCGTGCCGCTCAGCGGCGGCACCCCGGAAACGTCGCCAGGCAGCGCCGCCTGGCGCAGCTTCGATCACCAGGCCGAGGTGGTCGAGAATGGTGTCGGTTACCTGCCGGTGACCGCGCGGGGGGACCGGGCGGGCGTACTGCGGCTCTCCCCCGCACCGGCGGATCCCCAGCTGCGGTCCGAGCTCGCCGAGGTGGCCATCCTGCTCGCACACGAGCTAGCCGGGGTTCGGTCGGGCACCGACCGGTACGCGGTGGCCGCCCGCACGCGTCGCCTGACGCTGGCCGCCGAGATGCAGTGGGAGCTGCTGCCCGGCCGCTGCCGGATCCGGCCGGCGTTCAGCCTGGCCGGCCAGCTCGAACCGGCGTACGCGGTGCGCGGTGACAGCTTCGACTGGGCCGACGACGGTCACCGGCTGTGGCTGTCGGTGATCAACGGCATGGGTGAGGGCGTGGCCGCCTCCACCCTGACCTGCCTGGCCACCAACGCCCTGCGCAACGCCCGGCGGGCCGAGCTCGCCCTGGCCGACCAGGCGGCCCTCGCTGACCAGGCGATCTACAGCTACCACCGGGGCACCCAGCACGTGGCGGCCCTGCTGCTCGACCTCGATCTGACTTCCGGTCGGCTGACCGCCGTCGACGCCGGATCGCCCCGGCTGCTTCTGGTCCGCGACGGCGAGACGACGCAGCAGGAGTTGGAGGACCAGCTACCGCTCGGCATGTTCGAAGGCACGATGTACCACGAGCAGACCTTCCAGCTGGCCCCCGACGACCGGCTCTTCGTGGTCAGTGACGGCCTGTACGAGGCCGTCAACGAGAGCGGCACGTACGGCGAGAGCACGCTGGAGCGGACGGTGAAGCGCACCCGGCCGATGCAGCCGTTGGAGGCAGTGCGCGCCCTGCTGGGCGACGTGCGCGCGTTCGCCGGCTCGGACCTCGTTGACGATGCGGTGGCGGTGTGCCTGGACTGGTTCGGGCCCCGGTCGTCCGAGGCTCAGTAGGCCCCGCGGCCGTTCAATACCGCGCCGAAGGTCTTCCACAGGATGGTCAGATCGGTCGCCGGCGACCAGTTCTCCACGTAGTAGAGGTCGAGCCGGATGCCGTCCTCCCACGACAGGTCGGACCGGCCGCTGATCTGCCACAGCCCGGTCATGCCGGGCTTCACCAGCAGCCGCCGCGCGATGTCGCCGTCGTAGCGGGCGACCTCGGACGGTAGGGGCGGGCGGGGGCCAACCAGGCTCATATCGCCCAGCAGGACGTTGGCGAGCTGCGGCAGTTCATCGAGCGACCACTTCCGCAGGAAGCGGCCGACCCGGGTGACCCGGGGATCTTCCCGCATCTTGAACAGGAGGCCGTCGGTCTCGTTGCGACCGGCGAGGCCGGCCAGAAGGGCGTCGGCGTTGACCACCATGGTGCGGAACTTGTAGACACCGAACTCGACGCCGCCCTGCCCGACCCGGACCTGACGGAAGATCACCGGGCCGCGGCTGTCGAGTTTGATGGCAATCGCGATGCCCGCCAGCAGCGGCGAGATCAGGGCGAGCGCCAGGAATGCCAGCGTCCGGTCGACGCACTCCTTCACCAGCTTGCGGGCGCCGCGGAACTCTGGCGCCTCAACGTGGATCAACGGAAGCCCGGCCACCGGCCGGGTGTGGATTCGCGGCCCCGCGACATCGGTGAGCGCGGGCGCCATGACCAGGTCGATGTCGGTGCCTTCCAGCTGCCACCCGAGTCGGCGAAGTCGCGCGCCGGTCAGCTCGCCGGAGGCGGTGACCGCGATGGTGTCGGCGCCGACCCTGGTGGCCGCGTCGACGATCCCCCGGAACGAACCCACCACCGGTACGTCGCCGAGCCGCTGCGGCACCGGCGCCAGCAACGCGTCCGGGATGCACGCGCCGACGACCTGGTAGCCGGTGTACGGCTCGCGGCGCAGGGTCTGCACCAGCTCCAGGATGTGCGCGGTGTCACCCACCGCCAGCACCCGCCGGGACCAGCCCGCCCCGCGGGACTGCGCCCGGTGCAGGCGCTTTCGGGCGGTGTACCGGACGACCAGCAGGCCGACGGTGCCGGTCGCGAACGACATCGCGAGGAAGCCGCGGGCCACGCCGACATCTGCGATGTAGCCGAGGATCGCCACCGCGCCGGCCAGGCGGAGGCTCGCCGAACCGACCCGCCGGTATTCGTCCGCGCCGTAGCCCAGCACCCGGGCGTCGTAGCAGCGCAAGGCTTTCAACGAGATCAGCCAGACGGCCGCGAGGCCGGGGCCGACGAGCGCGTACGAGATGTCGGCACCTCGCGGTTGGTCCCCGCCGAACCGGGCGAGATAGCCGCCGAGTACCGCGAGCGCGACCACGACCGCGTCGAGGGCGACCAGAGTGCGTATGTACTTCCGCTGTCTGGCGCGCAACTGCGTCGCGGGCGCGACCGGTAGCGACCCCGGCCGCGTCTGCGCCGGATTCATGACTGTCGCCGTCACCAGGCCTCCCAGCCGACACTGCTCGCCCGCCTGCCGGTCGAAGCGGAGCCGGCGGCGGCGGACACTCCGACATCTTGACCTACTGACGCCCCCGCCGGGCGGCAACCGACAAATAACTGTCATTTGAGGCCGATCCGGCCGTACGGGCGGTCGGGTCCCGACCGCCCGTACGGATATCCGACCGGCTCGATCGGCCGGTCAGCGCGCGCCGGGCCGCAGTGCGATCGCCTTGAGGAAGATGTCGCCGATGCCCGCCGGGTCTTCGGTGACGAAGACGCCGCCGCCGGTGACCTTGACGATCGCCTGCAGCTCCGGCTGGCTCACCTCGTTGCTGATGCCGACGATGACGACCTGGATGGGCCGCTTGGGGTCCATGATCCGCTTGAGGTTGGCGAGGAGATTCTGCTGGGTGATGCCGCTGGCATTGTCGTTCTGGCCGTCGGTGAGCAGCACCACCGAGTTGACCCGGCCGGGCTCCCAGCCATCGAGGACCGTCTTGTACGCCGCGAGCACGGTGTCATAGAGGCCGGTCTTGCCATCGGGTTTCGGCTGGATGGTCCGGAGCGCGGCGAGCAGCCGGGACCGCTCGCTGCTGAGCGGTCCGATCGGTACCAGTTCCCGATACTCGCGCGGACCGTCGAGGTCGGTCGAGAACGTCCATAGCCCGACGGCCCACGAGTCGTCGAAGAGGGCGAGTCCCTTTTCCGCCGCGGCGAGCGTGACCTGTTGCCGGGTGGCGTTCCGGGCGCTCGGCACCTTTGCTCCCATCGACCCCGACACGTCCATGACGGCGAGCATCCGGGCCGGCAGTGTGATGGCCGTCCACGTCGACAGGGCCCGGTCCACAGTGGCCGGATCCAGGGTTCCCGCAGCCTTGCCGCCGGACGAAGGGGTGGCGGTGGGTGGCGGGCTGCCGGCGGGGCTGGGTGCACCCGCCGGGGCGGTGAATCCGGCGCCCCATGTGCCGTCCGGGGCCCGCAGGCCCCGTTCGCCGAGCTTGTCCCGGAACCCGGAGCCGGCTAGCACCTCGAAGAAGCCACCGGCGGCCGCAGATTTCGTCGGGTCGACGCCCGGCATGACGGCGTACGGATAGTCCAGTGAGATCGGCGGCGGGTCCAGGTAGAGGGCGGCGAGCGGGATCGGCGGCTTCGTGGCGTTGTACTGGATGACGTCTTCCTCGGACAGAGCCGCGGCGCCCAGCGCGGTGGCGATCGACGCCGGGTCGGTCGACCGGGGGAACCGGGCGAGCAGGTCCTGGCGCAGCGCCGACCGGCCGGTGGCCAGGGCTCGGATTGCCTGGGTGGTGGTCGTCTGCGCCTTGGGGCCGGCCCCGCCCGCAGCCGCACCCATCGCGAGCAGCCCGGACAGTCCGGCCGCGTCGCGGGTCGGTTCGACTATCCCGGTGCGCAGCTTGGTGCCGGAGGTCATCGACTTCAGCAGATCGGTCCAGCCGACTTTCTTGTCCGGCCATCCGACGCTGGCGGCGATCGGTTCCGGCATAGCGACCACGACCGGGCTACGGGCGACCGAGGCGGCGTTTTCCGGCGCGAAGCCGGAGGCCGCGGTGCGCAGCCGCAGCAGCCACATCGACGAGTCGGGCACCCACACGTCGGGCACGACGGCGGTGCCGCT
>DASVMV010000016.1:0-3888 GCA_036384155.1 Micromonosporaceae bacterium | reverse complement strand
AGCGCGCCGACCTCGACGCCACCGTCGGCGACCCGGACGTACGCGAGGTCGGCCAGCGAGTTGATGTCGATGAGCTCGCGCGGCGCGGCCAGCCGCATGTTGAGCACCGGTACCAGGCTCTGGCCGCCGGCGAGCACCTTGCCGTGCTGTCCAGCCTCGGCGAGGACCGCGAGGGCCTCGCCGAGGCTGGTCGGCCGGTGGTAATCGAAGGACGACGGCTTCATCAGGTCCGGGGTGCCGCGGTGTCGCCGGTGCCCGGCTCGGCCGGCGTACCGGTGGTGGGCTCGGCCGGCGTACCGGTCGTGGCCTCGGCCGGCGTACGGACGCCGGTGGCGGACTCGGCCGGCGTCCGGGCATCCGGGACAAGCACCGTGTACTCGGCGCGCTGCTGTTCGAGCAGGTGCGGTGGCGCGATGGCCCGGACGAGGTGGTAGCAGACGACGGTGACGAGCGTGCCGAGCGCGATCCCGGCGAGCTGGAAGTCCTTGTTGAACACCAGCGTGGTGTTGCCGATGGCGATGATGATGCCGGCGGCCACCGGGATCAGGTTGATCGGGTTACCGAAGTCGACGCGATTCTCCTTCCAGATCTTCGCGCCAAGCAGACCGATCATGCCGTAGAGCACGACGGTGATCCCGCCCAGGACGCCGCCCGGCGTCGCGGAGACGAGGGCACCGAACTTCGGCGAGAAGCCGAACAGGATCGCCACCAGCGCCGCGACGTAGTACGCGGCCGTGGAGTAGACCCGGGTCGCGGCCATGACCCCGATGTTCTCGGCGTACGTGGTGGTTGGCGACCCGCCGACCGCGCTGGCGAGCACGGTGCCGACGCCGTCGGCGGCGATCGCCCTGCCCATCATCGGATCGAGGTCGGTGTCGGTCATCTCGGCGACGGCCTTGACGTGCCCGGCGTTTTCCGCGATCAGCGCGATCACGGCGGGCAGCACGAGCAGGATGAACGTGATCTTGAAGTCGGGCAGGTGCCAACCGGCGATTTCCTTGCCGTCGGCGCCGACCGTGGTGTGCGGCGGGAAGCCGAGCCAGTCGGCCGACCGGACACCGTCCCAGTTGACCCGGAAGTGCTCCGTGGTCTTGCCGGCGCCCGGGTCCAGGGAATTGATCTTGCCAAAGATCTGGTCGAAGATCCACGACAGGACGTAGCCGAAGACCAGGCCGAGGAAGACCGCGATCCGGCCGAGGAAACCGCGGAACCCGATCGCCATGGCCATCACGGCGAGCATCGTCAGCAGCGCCACCCACTGGTCCTGCGGCCAGTAGATGCCGGCCACGACCGGCGCGAGGTTGAAACCGATCAGCATGACGACGGCGCCGGTCACCACCGGGGGCAGGACGCGGTGCAACGCCTGCGCGCCGAGGAGGTGGATGGCGATGCCGCACAGCGCCAGGATCAGGCCGGCTACCAGGATCGCGCCGGTGACGTCGGCCGAGTCGCCGCCCTGTGCCCGGATCGCCACGACACCGCCGACGAACGAGGCCGAGGTGCCGAGATAGCTGGGTACCTTGCCCTTGACGATCAGCAGGAAACAGATCGTCGCGATGCCGCTCATCATGATGGCGAGTTGGGGGTTGAGCCCCATGATGAGCGGGAAAACAAAGGTCGCGCCGAACATCGCCACGACGTGCTGCGCGCCGAGCCCCAAGGTGCGGGGCCAGGAGAGCCGCTCGTCCGGTCGTACCACCTCACCCGGTGGTGGCGTCTTTCCCCCGTGCACGACCCGCCACTCCAGCAGGGCCATGTCCGCTCCTCTCTATGGCAGCTCACGGCGCGATAGGCGCGCCTGAATCGCCGATCAGGATGTGTCGCGCGTCACCCGAGAATCATGGGCAATATCACGCCAACATGTCGGAGCGGACTTGGCAAGACTTCACAACCCCCGGATCTCCAGGACGCGTAGCGCCAACATGAGGTCGAGCCGGAGCATCGCGTCGGTGGTGAACGGCCCGACGGTGCGTTCCAGCTTGCCGATCCGATAGCGCAGCGTGTTGTAGTGGAAATGCAGCCGGCGCGCGGTCTCCGCCACGTTGCAGTTGGTCTCCAGCAGCACGGCCAGGGTGTGCCGCAGGTCGGCGTTCTCCGCGTTGTCGGTGGCCAACTCGCCGAGGACGTCGGCGACGAACCCGCGCAGTTCGGCGCCGTCGTCGATGAGCGACAGCAGCCGGTGCACGCCCAGCCGGTCGAAGCTGGTCCGGGCCCCGTTCCCGTGCAGCCGCCGGCCGATCCGCACCGCCGCACGCGCCTGCTCGTACGCCTGGACCAGCTCCGGTGGGTGGCTCGCGGCCCGCGAGACGCCGAGTGAGAACGAGCGCCGCCCCCCGCCGCCGTCGCCCCTGACCAGGCGGACGAGCTCGGCCACCAGCCGGTCGACGTCGCCATCCGCCGGCAGGCCGAGCAGCACCACCACCTCGCGGTTGAAGTTGACCACCGCCGCCTGCGGGTCACGCCACCGCACGACGCCCTGCCAGGCGGCGGCGAACCGCTCCTGAACCGGCCTCAGCTGCGGCGCCGACGCAACGGCCGGCACCGCATCGGGGTCCAGTTCGGCGACCACCACGACCGATGGGCGGTCGATCTGCCAACCGAACGAGCGGGCGTGCGCCACCGCACCGGGCAGGTCGTCGATCCGGCCGGCCAGCAGGTCGCGCAGGAAATCGGCCTGGTACTTGCTCTCCACGGCGGATACCGCGAGCTTCTTGGTGATCGCCAGCGCGGCCACCGTCGCAGCCCGCTCCAGGTGATGGACGTCGGCGCCGGTCAGCGGGGTCAGCGGGTCGGCCGGGAACGCCACGATCCGGCCGTGGTCAACCCGGCCGGCAACGATAGGTACGACGGTGTGCGCGCCCTCGGATTCGACCAGGAATCGGCCCGACGGGTCGAAGCCGTCGGCGATCTCACCGGCCTGGGCGAGCACCCGGCCGTCCGGCGTGGTGATGAGTGCGGGCCCGCCGAGCAGTCGGGTCAGCTCGGTGGCCAGGTCGGTGAGATCGCCGCCGTCGAGCACCACCGACACCAGCGAGCGGTGCACCTCCTCGCTGCGGGCGAGCACCGCCGCCTGCCGGTTCAACAACCCGCCGAGCGCCTCGTTGAGCACGTCGGCGAAGCCGGCGTCGGGCGGGACCTCGATGATCGGGAAGCCCCGCCGGTCGGCCTCGGCCAGCATCTCGGCAGGCACCTCGTCGAGATACCGGTGCAATTTGATCGCCAACGCCGCGAGGCCGCGATCGTCCAGCTCGCCGACCAGGCCCACGAGGCCGTCGGGATCCTCCCGCAGCGGATAACCGGTGGTCAGCAGCAACTCGTGCGGCTTGACCCAGGGGAGGATGTCGGGCACCTCCATGATGTTCAGGTACCGCACGACCCGGTCGAGGCCGGCGGCGCCGGCGAGCACCTTGGCCCCGGTCAGCGACGGGACGCCGAGGATCTCCCGTACCTGAAGGCCCAGCGCCGGCGTGGCCCGATCGGCCTGGGCTATATCAGCCGAAGGACCGGCCTGCCCTTTGGCATCTTCTACCATCAACACACGGTAAGACACTCACCTACCTTCAGGTCGTCCCCGGCGATCAGGAGGTGTCCCGGTGCAGGTCTACCCGGTCGCCGCCGCGGTGTCCGTCGCCCCGGCCATGCTCGGTCCGCGGCAGCTGGCGGCGGTCGCAGCCGCCACCGACCACGCCGTCTACCTGGCCACCCCAGACTGCGACAGCCCGGCGATCTGCCTCGTGACGTCGAGCGCGGTCCGCGTCCCGTGCGCGCTCGTCCTCGGCGCCGGCGCCCCGGTGCCGGATGTACGGGTCGGTGACGTCGGACTGGTCGGCGACGGCGAACTGGTGCTGGGCGGGGTGGCGTACCGGCCGTCGCGCTGGTGGCGCCCGG
>DASVMV010000015.1:0-24026 GCA_036384155.1 Micromonosporaceae bacterium | reverse complement strand
TGGACGTACGCCGCGGCCGCCGCCGGCGCCCTGGTCGACGGCCTGCTCGCCGGCGTCGTCACCGGCCGGTGCGCCCTCGACGTCACTGGCGCCTACGATGCCATGTACCGCGCGGTACGCAACGTCGGCCGCCCCGGCGTCGCCGCGACCGCCATCTCCGCCGTCGACACCGCGCTGTGGGACCTCAAGGCGCGCCTGCTCGACGTGCGGCTGGCCCGGCTGCTCGGCGTCGTCCACCGCGACGTGCCGGTGTACGGCAGCGGCGGGTTCACCACGTACGACGACGAGCGGCAGCACCGGCAGCTGGCCGGGTGGGTGCACGACGAGGGCATTCCCCGGGTGAAGATAAAGATCGGCGAGTCGGAGGGCACGAACGTCTCCCGGGACCTGGCCCGGATGAGCGCCGCCCGGCACACCATCGGCGAGGACGCCGAGCTGTACGTGGACGCCAATGGGGCGTACGAGCGGAAGCAGGCGATCCGGATCATGCGCTGCGCCGTCGACCTGGACGTGCGCTGGTTCGAGGAACCGGTGAGCTCGGACGATCTGACCGGGCTCGGCATGGTCCGGGACCGGGTCCTGCCCGACGTGGCGGCCGGCGAGTACGGCTTCGACCTGGCCTACTTCGAGCGGATGGTGCCGTACGTCGACTGCATGCAGATCGACGTGACCCGGTGCGGCGGGATCAGCGAGTTCCAGCGGGCGGCCGCGGTCGCGGCGGCCGCCGGGCTACAGGTGTCCGCCCACTGCGCGCCGAATCAGCATCTGGCGGTGGCCGCCGCGGTGCCCAACCTGCGCCACATCGAGTGGTTTCACGACCACGTCCGGATCGAGACGACGCTCTTCGACGGCGCGCTGCCGGCGACCGGGGGAGCGGTGAGGGTCAATGTGAGCGAGCCGGGAAACGGGATGGCGCTCCGTGGGGCCGATGCCGAGCGGTTTCGGGTCCGCTGAGAGCGTCTCCCATAGAGAGGATGGTCATGCGTCTGCGCGAGATCGGCGAACCCGGGCAACGGGTGCTGGTGGTGGTCTGCGACAAGGGTGAGGAGGCGGTCGGGGCGGTGCGCACGGCCGTGACGGAGCGCCGCATCCTGGCTGGCCAGGTGAGCGCCGTCGGCGGGTTGATGCGGGGCGAGCTGGGCTACTTCGACCGGAATCTGCGCGACTATGTGCGCATCCCGGTGACCGATCAGGTCGAGGTGTTGTCGATGCTGGGTGACGTCGCTGAGCAGGGCGGCAGGCCGCAGGTGCACGTGCACGCCGTGCTCGGCCGTCGAGACGGTTCGACGGTAGGTGGGCATCTGTTGTCTGGCGACGTCTGGCCCACCCTGGAGGTGATCGTCACCGAGGTCGGCCCGGAGCTGGCCAAGCGGTCCGACCCGGAAACCGGGCTTGCGCTGATGGCGCCGTGACCCGTCCACTCGTCGCCCTTGTTTGTCATGTCGCGGGCATCAGGGGCCGCGGGTCGATGCCGAGATCCTCCAGTACGGTTCGGGCCGCATTACGCCCCGGTCGACCCGACACCGAGCCGCCGGGGTGCGCCGTTGACCCGGTCAGATACAGGCCGGGGACCTGGGTCCGGTAGCTCTGCCATCCGGGCACGACCTCGCCATCGCCGAGAAGGAACTCTCCGCCGTGGCAGGAGCCGCCGATGTTGTGGGCGTTCCGCCGGGCCAGCCCGGTGGGCGACTCGGGCAGCACCGCCAGGATGTCGGCGTCCGACAGGCCCTCGACGGCCGCGCCGGCGATCTCCACCAGCCGACCGGCGTACGCCTCGGCGGCCGCGTCGTCCCAGGTCTCGGCGCCGGATGGCGCGGAGGGTGCGATAGTCAACAGCTTGAGTAGGCCGCCCGGGGCGCGACCGGGGTCGACGACCGTCGACGACACGAGCAGCAGCCAGGGGTCGTCCAGTGCCGTCTCACCGGTCCGGGCGGCGTCGATCTGGCGTCGGAGCCCTTCCGGCGATCCCAGGCCGCCGGCCACCGAGGCGATCGGGCCGTCCTGGGTGCGATAGCGGACATCGGCCCGAAGGTCCAGGTGGACGGCGAACAGCGCCAGCCCGGGGCGCCAGCATTTTGCGGCCCGGTGGACGTCGTCGCTCGCCTGCTCGCCGAGCAGGCCGGGAAGGGCGGCGAGGTGCGCCGACGAGACGACCGCGCGGCGCGCGCCGTACCGCCGCCCGTCCGCCGTGGTCACCCCCACGGCCCGGCCGCCCTCGACGGGCACGCCGGTGACCGGGGCCGAGACGACGACCCGGCCGCCGTGGTCTTCGAGGTGGGCCACGAGAGCCACGGGCAACGCCCCGGACCCACCGACGGGAGTGGCCCAGCCGTAGCGCAGCCGGCCGCTGGTGATCGCCGCCGGAAGCGCGCCGGTGCCGGGCCGGCGGGGTGGCTGGATCGTGGCGAACGCGAGCCAGGACAGCACCCGACGCGAGACCGGGTGGGCGAACGTCTCGGCGATGACGTCCCACGCGCTGCGGTGGCGCAGATGCTCGTACGCTGCCGCCGAGTCGTCGTCGACGGGTGCCAGCCCGGCGGACCACCGGGCGTGGGCCCGGTTGAGGCCGGCGTCCCAGTCCTTCATCATCCGCCCGAGGGCCGCGGCGTCGTCGGACGACCACCGCGCGAGTTCGGCGGCCGTCGCTTCGAGATCGCGGTGTACGACGACCGAGTCGTCGCCGCCGAGCGGAATCACCACCGCGGGATCGGTGTGCACGTACGACAGGCCGTACCGCGACAACAGACCGAGTTCGTCGTCGCGGATGAGTGGATTCGACTGCAGCACCACATGGGCGCTGGAGCAGGAGTCGTGTCGCCAGCCGGGAAACGTGAGCTCCTCGGTGATCGTATTGCCGCCGACGGCGTCCCGGCCCTCGACGACCAGGACCTCGAGCCCGGCCTCGGCCAGGTATGCCGCACAGACGAGTCCGTTGTGGCCGCCGCCGATGACCACCACGTCGGCGGTGTCGTTCCCGGCCGCCGCTTCCTGGGCGGCGGCGCTCGTCTGCCCGTGCATGTCCGGACCCTATCCATCGCTGCAACCGTTTGCAACGCTCGCCCCGGCAACAGATCCGTCGGGCTTGACGCGGCGCCGGTGCGGACGCCAGGCTGTGGCAAACGATTGCGGCGGCGACCGGCCGCCCACCAGTGGAGGAAGGGTTCGCGGTGCGGGAGACGTACCGGTTCACCGTCAACGGGGTGGATCGCGAGGTCCACTCGGAGGACGACACCCCGCTGCTCACCGTCCTGCGCAACGACCTCGGCCTGACCGCCGCGAAGTTCGGTTGCGGGCTGGGCCTGTGCGGGGCATGCCTGGTGCTCATCGACGGCCACCCGACCTCGGCCTGCGACACCCCGGTGTGGGCCGCGGCCGGCAGATCCCTGGTGACCGCCGAGGGCTTGGGCGGCCCGGATGACCCGCACTCGTTACAGCGGGCGTTCCTCACCGAGCAGGCCGCCCAGTGCGGCTACTGCATTTCCGGGGTGTTGATCAGCGCCGCCGCCTTGCTCCGGACCGACCCTGCGCCCGACGAGGAGGCCGTCGCCGCCGCGCTGGACCGCAATCTGTGCCGCTGTGGGGCGCACGGTCGCATGGTGCGCGCCGTGCTGCGGGCGGCGGCCGATGGAGGGGACCCCCAGTGATCGACCGCGTCGCTGCGCCGAGGGCAACGTTGCCGAAGGACCTCGCCGCCAACCCTCGGCTCGCCACCTGGGTCGGGTTCGAGCGGGACCGGGTGCTGGTGCGCGTGGGCAAGGTCGAACTTGGCCAGGGGATCCTCACGGCGCTGGCCCAGATCGCGGCAGCGGAACTCGGCCTGCGGCCCGACCGGGTCCTGATGGTGGCCGCCGACACCGCGTCCTCGCCGGACGAAGGAATCACCGCGGGCAGCATGTCCGTGCCCGAGTCGGGAGCGGCTCTGCGGCAGGTCTGCGCAGAGGTGCGCTGGCTGCTCGTCCGGGCCGCGGCCCGGACGGCCGGCTGCGACCCGACCGAACTGTCCGTCGCCGACGGCGTCATCCGGGACGGGGGCGGCCGCTACCTGTCGACCTACTGGAAGCTGGCCGCCGAGATATCGCTCGACGTGGAAGCGACCGGCGAGCCGATCCCGGCGGCGACCGGGACGGCCCCGGCCGCCGACCTGCCTCGGCTCGACCTGCCGGACAAGGTGTTCGGGCGGCCGCGATTTCTGCACGACCTGGTGTTGCCGGGCATGGTGCATGGCCGCGTGGTACGGCCGACCCGGCGCGCCGCCCGGCTCGTCGAGATAGCCGGTGAACCGCTGCGCGCCGTGTCCGGCGTGCTGGCCACCGTGCGCGACGGCAGTTTTCTGGGAGTGGTCGCGCAGCGCGAGGACTCGGTCGAGCGGGCGGCCGCGGCGCTGGGCGGGGCGGCGGTCTGGCGGGGCGGCGTCGAACTGCCGGACGAGGACGACCTGACGAGCTACCTGCGCGCCGCGCCGTCCGAGGCGACCGTCGTCCGCGCCCGGGACGGGGCCGACGACCGCCCCGCCGGCCCACCCATGTTCGGCCACTCGGCAGCGTACAGCCGGCCGTTCCTGGCTCATGCCTCCATCGCCCCGAGCTGCGGAATCGCCCGCTGGGACCCCGACGGCGGGGGGCTGACGGTGTGGTCGCACACCCAGGGGGTCTTTCCGCTGCGGGCGGCGATCGCGCAGGCCACGTCGTTGCCACTGGACGCCGTACGGGTGCGGCACGTCGAGGGCGCCGGGTGTTACGGCCACAATGCCGCCGACGACGCGGCCTTCGATGCGGTGCTGCTCGCCCGTGCGCTGCCCGGCCAACCGGTACGCGTGCAATGGAGCCGCCGCGACGAACTCGGCCAGGCACCCTTCGGTCCGGCGATGGCCGCGCAGGTGTCCGCCGGCCTCGACGGCGACGGCCGGGTCGTGGAGTGGACCTACGACGTGTGGAGCAACGGCCATGCGTCGCGGCCCGGATACGCCGGCAGCCCTGGCCTGCTCGCGGCGGCCCACCTGGAGCGGGCCTTCGATCTTCCGGCCGCGGTCGATCCGCCGCCACAGCGAGGCGGCGGCACATCGCGCAATGCCCTGCCGGCGTACGGCTTTCCGCGGCAGCGGATCACCGCGCACCGCGTGCTGACGATGCCGATCCGTACGTCCGCGCTGCGGTCGCTGGGCGCCTTCATGAACGTCTTCGCCATCGAATCCTTCATGGACGAGCTGGCGATGTTGACGGGGCACGATCCGGTCGCCTACCGCCTTGCCCACCTCACCGACGAGCGCGCGCGTGCCGTCGTGGCGCAGGCGGCCCGGGCCGCGTCGTGGGACGACACCGTCACCGGCGAGGGCCGGGGCCGGGGAATCGCGTTCGCCCGGTACAAGGATCGGGGCGCCTACTGCGCGGTGGTCGCCGAGGTCGAAGCGGTGCAGGAGGTTCGGGTACGGCGGTTGGTGGTGGTGGTCGACGTCGGCCGCGTGATCAATTTTGACGGCGTGCGCAATCAGATCGAGGGCGGTGCCATCCAGGCAACGAGTTGGACGGTGAAGGAGCGGGTTCGCTTCGACCGGACGGCGGTGACGAGCACCGACTGGGAGTCCTATCCGATCCTGCGGTTCAGCGAGGTTCCCCGGGTGGAGGTCCACGTGCTGAACCGCCCGGACGCCCCGTCGCTCGGCGCGGGCGAGGCGGCGCAGGGCCCGGTAGCGGCGGCCATCGCCAACGCGCTGTTCGCCGCGATCGGAGTGCGGGTTCGCGACCTGCCCCTCACGGCCGAGCGGGTCATCGCGGCGATGGACGCGTGACCCGGCGTACGGAGCGGCCGCGACGAGGGCCCGCGCTGGCGCCCGGCCGGCCGGTGGACTGGCGCACCACGAGCGAGACGGGTAGCAGGACCGAGCGGGGATGCCGGGCCGGATCGCGCAGCGTCTCGAGCAGCATGCGGGCCGACTCGACGCCCACCTCGTAGTGCGGCACGCGCATGCTGGTCAGCGGCGGCCGGAGCTTGTCGAGGAAGGGCATGTCGTTGTATCCCAGCACGCTGACGTCTCCTGGGCAGGAGAGGCCGCGTTCGGTGATCACGTCGTAGCAGCCGAGCGCGAGCAGGTCGTTTCCCGCGATGACGGCGGTAAACGGCACCTCGCCGTCGAGGAGCGTGCGGAACGCCTTGGCTCCCTCGCTCTCCGTCCAGTAGTCGCACTGCCCGACCAGCGCCGGATCGGCGTCCAGGCCGTAGTCCCGCAGCGCCTGCAGGAAGGCCCGCTGGCGTACCCGGCCGGTCGACGTGTCCTGGGGTCCGGCGAGGTGCGCGATCTGCCGGTGACCCAGGTCGACCAGGTGGCGCACGGCGGCCGCTATGCCGGTCGCGTCGTCGGCGGTGACCGACGGTAGCTCGCCGCTGGCGGTGCGCCGGTTGACCAGCACCATCGGCACGCCCTGCGCGTGCAGGCGATCGAGCAGCGGGTGCTCGAGCCGCGCGGTGGCGATGATCAGGCCTTCGACGTGCCGCGAGCGCAGCGACTGGACCTGCGACTCTTCCCGCTTGGGATCGTTGTCCGTGTTCACGATCCACGCGTTGTACCCCGCCGGTCCCAGGACGTCTTCGATGCCGCGCACGATCGGCGGGAACAGCGGGTTGGTGAGATCCGGAAGCACCAGGCCGACCGTCGCCGAGCGGGCGGTCTTCAGGCTGCGGGCGATGGGGTTGGGCCGATAGCCGAGCGACTCGGCTACCCGGATCACCCGGCTCGCGGTCTCCTCGTTGACCAGCATTCGCGTTGCCGGGTTGAGGGCGCGGGACGCCGTCGCCGGGTGCACGCCGGCACCTCGAGCGACATCCCGAAGGGTCGGTGGTCGCACGGGTGGCAGTTTAGGGGCCGGCGGTACCGCATGCTGCGGACCTCTCGCTGCCGGGTGCCGGCTCACCCGAGGTCCCCGCGTTCCGGGCCGCGCCAACGGGCGCGACCAAAGGCTCCGACGAGGCCGAGCGGCACCGCGGCCACCGCCCCGAGCGCGAAGATCAGCGGATACCTGGCCTGCTCCGCGAGCCGTCCCACCAGCACCGTTCCGAGGGCGCTGCCGGCGAAGAGCGAACCGGCGAACATGGCCACGGCGCTGGCCCGGGCCGGCGGCACCACCTCGGTCGCCCAGGTCTGCAGTGACGAGTGCATCGAGGCCCACGCCACGCCGAGGAGGACGCTCACGCCGAGGGCGACCGGCGCCGCCGTCGACGCGGCGGCGAGCAGGCACGCAGCGAACGTCGCACCCGCGCCCGCTGCGATGAGCACAGCGGAGCTCATCCGCTGGGACAGCCGGCCCACGATGCGGGCGAACGCCAGCACGGCCACACCGTAGAAGGCGGTCACCGCCCCCGCCAGGAACGGGCTCGCACCCGTTGATTCGACGGCGGCGGGCAGCAGCGTCAGCGCCCCGAGCAGGACCACCCCCTCGGCGAACGCGAGGGCCAGCACCAGTCGGGCCGCCGGCGACCGGAAGACCTCCGCCAGCGGTGCGAGCGGATTGGTGTGGTTGCGCGTACGGGGTGGTCGCGGCAACCGATCGAGCGCGACGGCGAGCACCACCGCGGCGATCCCGGTCACGAGGAACGCCACCTGCCATCCGATGTAGTCGGCTACCGCGCCGGCGCCCACCGCGGCCAGCGCGGTGCCCACAGCGACGCCCGCCATCAGGTCGGTGATGTCGCGGTGCCGGCGGTGCGCCGGCACGGTATCGCCGACGTAGACGAGCGCTCCGGGAATCGCCGCGCTGAAACACGCGCCGGCGAGCGCCCGGGACACACCGAGCTGCAGCGCGGTGCCGGCAAAGGCCGCCGTGGTGGTGGCGAAGGCCGCCAGGACGAGCGTGACGCGCAACGTGCGTACCAGGCCGAGCCGATCCGACACGATGCCCCACACCGGCTGGGTCAGACCGTAGGCGAGGAAGTACCCGCCCGCGGCCCGCACGACGGAGGACAGGGGCAGGTTCAGGTCGCGGGAGATCGCCACCAGCATCGGCGGCATCGCGAACCGGTCGAGCGTGCTGACCAGCGCGGTGAGCTGCAGCAATCGGATCGCTGAGCGGTCCAGGCCGGATCGCTCGACAACCGCCTCACCCACTGCGGCCCGGCGCCAGGCTGTCGACGAGCCCGCGCTCCTCGCTCAGTGCGCCGCGCAACTGGTCCGCCACCGGGCCGCCGGAGCTTGCGTGCCGGATGCGCAGCGCGATGACGTTCGCCATGGCATCGAGGTCGACGGTGCCGCCCGGGATAAGGCCCTCCATGGGGTCGGCGAGGCGGGCCACGTACCGCCGGGCCAGCGGTGGCGACAGGCTCAGCAGGCGGCTCGCCTCCTCGGCCGCGAGGTCGTCGATCGCCCCGCTCACAATCGCCTCGGCGGTGTCGCACAGCGCCCGGCCCAGCTCCCGGATCTCGTCGGTCGGCGGCCCGGCGACGCACAGGACCGTGCCGAGATAGGGGACGGTCACGTCGACGAGGCGCAGCAGCCGAGGACATCCGGCGTCTTCGGCGCGCAGGTCATTGCCGGCGTTGAGCATGGTCGCGTCGCACTCTCCGGCGAGCAGCGCGGTCAGGCGGCGTGGCGTCGAGCCCAGTTCGACGAGGCGGTAGTCGCGCTCTCGGCGGAGGCCGGCCGACGCCATCAGCTCGTAGAGCGCGAACGCGAAACCCGACGCCACCACGTCCACCCCGAGCGTGCCGCCGCGCAGGTCGGCCGCGGAGGTGTGCCCCGGCCGTCCGTACAGCGCCAGCCCCAGGCCCCGGTCGATGCCGAGGACGATCCGGACGTCACCGATGCGCCGCAACGGGTTCCCCGGGAGGAACCGGTAGGCGAGCGCGTTGTCCGGGCTGGTGAGGGCGGCGTCGATGGAACCGTCGAAAAGTGATCGGAACTGCGCCGGTGAGGACGGCACCGGTTGTTCCCGCACCCTGAGCGCCCGGGCGCGCAACGCGCCGATGCGGTCGGCCACAGCCAACAGCACGGACGGCGTGAACGCGCCGACCGTCAGTTCCGCCATGGCCCTCCTCCCGGCGCGCCGACCCTTGACAGGCCGTTCGGCGCTCACCATGATGCCACCAATCGCAATCGATTGCGACGCCCCAGCGCCGCGGCTCTCATATAGGAGGACGCATGGCCGGCCGCTCGACCAGATCCTGGTCCACGCCGCTAACTTCCGGGAAGTGGGCGGTGGCCGTCGCCGCCCTGGTCGCACTTGTCGCGACGGGTTGCCAGCAGAAGCCGTCCGAAGGGGCGAAAGACTCCGGCAAGCCGATCGTGATTGGTATCTCCCTACCCCTCACCGGCGATTTCTCGCAGCCGGGCGGCGAAGCCAAGCGCGGCTACGAGGTGTGGCGCGACCTGGTGAACGCCGGCGGCGGGGTGCTCGGCCGGAAGGTCGAGCTGAAGATCGTCGACGACGCGAGCAACCAGGACACGGTGGTCGCCGACTACACCAAGCTCATCACGCAGGACAAGGTGGACCTGATCCTCGGCACCTTCTCGTCCCTGCTGAACTATCCGGCTTCCGCGGTGGCGGAGAAGAACGGCATGGTGTTCGTCGAGCCAGCCGGCGGTGCCCCGAAGATGTTCGAGCAGGGGTTCAAGAACCTCTTCTTCGCCCAGCCCGCCACCGCGCCGCACCAGGCCGACGTCTTCGTCGAGTGGATCAAGTCGCTGGCCGAAGCCGACCGACCGAAGACGGCGGCCTATCCCACGCAGGACGATCCGTTCACCCGTCCGGTGATCGAGTCGATGCAGAAGCAACTCGAGGAGATCGGCGTACGGACCGTCTTCGCGCAGGTTTACCCGGCGGAGACGACGAACTTCCAGACCATCGCCAGCAGCATGCGCAGCAAGCGGCCGGATCTGATCGCCCAGGGCGCGGTGTTCGAAGACGGCGTCGGCCTCGTCCGCTCCCTCAAGCAACTCGGCTACTCCCCGAAGATCCTCTTCCAGACCTCCGCGCCGAGCAACAGCTCGCAGTACAGCGACGGCATCGGCGTCCAGAACACCGAGGGCGTCTTCTACACGGTGAGCTGGCACGATCAGGCCAAGACTCCGCAGAACAAGGAGTTCGTCGAGGCGTACGGCAAGGCGTACAACAACGCCAGCCCCGCGGAGGACGCCGCGGACGCCTTCGCCGCGGCCCAGGTGCTGCAGGCGGCCGTGGAGGGCGTCAAGTCGCTGGACCAGAAGAAGATCTCTGAGTGGTTGCACTCCAACACCGTGCAAACCATCCTGGGACCGCTCAGCTGGAACGAGAAGGGCGAGCCCCAGGGCAAGTTCATCCTGGCCCAATGGCAGTCGGGCCGGGTCCAGGTGGTCGGACCCGCCGAGGCCGCCACGACCCAGAACATCGTCCACCCGAAGCCCGGCTGGAAGTGAGCCCGGAGGCCGGGGTGTGGCAATCCCCCCGTCACACCCCGGCCCCCGACCGCTGACCGTCAGCCTCGGGCCCGTCCACAGTGGAGGTGGGGAGATGGCCAGCCTGCTTCAGGCGGTGATCCTGGGACTGCTGATCGGCGGCGTGTACGCCCTGATGGCGTCGGGACTGACCCTGATCTTCGGGGTCATGAACATCATCAACGTCGCCCAGGGCGCGTTCCTGGTCCTCGTGGCCATGCTCACCTGGTGGATCTGGCGGGAAACCGGCCTTGATCCGATCCTCGCTTCGGTCATCACCACGCCGCTCATGTTCGGCCTGGGTTGGCTCCTGCACCGGACCCTGATCGCCCGAATCCGGGGCTCCTCGCCGTCGATGTCGGTGCTGCTCACCTTCGGGCTCGCGCTCACGATCGAGGGGGTCCTCAACGTCACGGCGGGCAACAAGTTCAAGTCGGCCGCCCCCGGCTACTTCGAGGAGTCGTACCAGATCGGGCCGATCTCGTTGCCCAAGCCGCAGGTGTACGGGTTCCTCGCGGCGGCGGTCGTACTCGCGGTCCTCTATCTCGTGCTCGCCCGCACCTGGACCGGTCGCGCGATCCGGGCGTGCTCGCAGAATCCGTCGGGAGCGGCCCTCGTGGGGGTGGGGGCAACCAGCACGGCGGCGCTGGCCTTCGCGCTCGGCACCGCGACCGCGGGCGTGGGTGGCTCCATCCTCTCGGTCCTTTATCCCTTCTTTCCGGCGTCGCACTACGACTGGATCTCGCGGCTCCTGGGCATCATCGTGCTCGGCGGGATGGGTAGCCTTCCGGGCGCCCTGATCGGTGCGCTGGTGTTGGGGCTGGCCGAGACGCTGACCGCGACCTACGGCTCGCTGCGCTGGTCGACGCTGGTGTTCTACCTGGTCATCATGCTGGTGCTGTTGGTTCGGCCACAGGGCCTCTTCGGCTACCGGTTGCGGGAGGACGCGGTCACATGAAGGCACTCGCCCGGCTGCCCCGCGCGCATCTCGTCGCCGGCCTCGCGCTGTTCCTGTTGGCGCTCTACCCGGTGCTCTTTCCCTACTCGCCCTATCAGCACACCATCCTGCTGCTGGCCTTCCTGCTCGCCATCCAGGCCGTCAGCTGGAATATCATCTCCGGCTACGCCGGCTACGTGTCGTTGGGTCACAGCGCCTTCTTGGGCGTGGGCGCGTACACCGTCGGCGTCCTGGCCACGAAGTGGGAGGTGAACCCGCTGCTGCTGGCGCCGCTGGGCGGCGTCACGGCGGTGGTGGCCGCCGTCCTCGTCGGGTCGGTGGTCCTGCGTACCCGCGGTCACGCCTTCGTCATCATCACCATCGCGCTCCTGCTGGCGGCGCAGGTCTTCGCCGTGAACCTCCGGTCGCTCACCAACGGCTCGGACGGCATCACGCTTTCGCTGCCGTCATGGTCGCGGGACATCCAGAACGTGCCCTTCTACTACGCGTTCCTGGGCTTGCTGACGATGACGGTGCTGTTCAGCGCCTGGGTCCGGCGTACCAAATTCGGCACCGGGCTGATCGCGATCCGTGAGGACGAGGGCAAGGCGGCGGCCATCGGCGTGAACACCACCCGGTACAAGGTCGTCGCGTACGCCGCCAGCGCGTTCTTCATCGGGGTGGCCGGCGGGGTGTACGCCTACTTCCTGACGTTTCTGAACCCGATCGGCGCCTTCAGCATTCTGGCGAGCGTGACGATCGTGCTGTCCGCGCTGGCCGGCGGCCGCGGCACCCTCTACGGGCCGGTGGTGGGCGCCTTCATCGTCTCGCTCGGCAGCGAGGCCGCGACTGTGTACGGCGGGGGCACCCAGAGTCGGCTGCTCCTCTACGGGATCGCGCTGGTCCTGGTCGTGCTGTTCCTGCCGGCCGGCCTGCTGCCGACCGTGGCGGCGTGGTGGCGGCGCCGGCATCGGGCGACGATCGAGTACACCGATCAGGCGGCCGCGCTGCGCCGCCAGCCGGTGCAGGTGCGCGACCGGGAGCGGCTGACGCAGGCGCGGGTGGCCGATCCGGGTATGGCCACCGGGGAACCGTTGCTGGAGGTGCGGGGGGCCGTGAAGCGGTTCGGCGGGCTCGTCGCGGTGAACAAGGCCGACCTGGTCGTCCGGCCGGGCACCATCACGGGATTGATCGGACCCAACGGATCGGGCAAGACCACACTGTTCAATTTGATCACCGGAAGCATGCGTGCCGACGAGGGCGAGATCCTCTTCGACGGCCGGCGCATCGACCGGATGCAGCCCTGGCGGCGCGGTCACCTCGGTCTGGGCCGTACGTTCCAGGTCACGCGGCTGTTCAAGAGCATGACCGTGCAGGAGAACGTCGTCGCCCCCCTGCCCGACTCGCGCTGGCGCAACATGGTCGCCGGCTCGGTCAGCGGCCGCGAGGCGGGTCGGGCCAGGGAACTGCTCGACTTCGTGGGCCTCGCCCGCTTCGCCGACCAGCCCGCCGGGTCTCTCTCGTACGGCCAGCAGAAGCTCGTCGAGTTGGCCCAGGTGCTGATGCTGGAGCCCAAGCTCGTCCTGCTCGACGAACCGGCCGGCGGAGTGAACCCGAGCCTGGTGGGCCGGATGGTCGAGATCGTGGGCGAGCTCAACCAGCAGGGGGTGACCTTCCTGGTGGTGGAGCACAACATTCCGATGGTTCTCGAACTGTGCGACCCGATCGTGGTGTTCTCCCGGGGTGCGGCGATCGCCGAGGGTCCGCCCGGTGCCATCCGGGAAGACCCCCTCGTCCTCGACGCCTATCTTGGCGACGAGTGGCGCCCACCCACCGCGGCGACGTCCGGCGGCAATGTCGCTACCGAAGCGGCGGTCACGCGGAGGGTGGGTTAGATGCTCTCGCTGACTGGTGTGGTTGCCGGCTACGGCGGCGGGGACGTGCTGCAGGGGGTCGACCTGGCGTGCCAGCGAGCCTCGATCACCTGCATCGTCGGCCCGAACGGGGCGGGCAAGTCGACCGTGCTGCGGGTGATCAGCGGCCTTCTCGCGCCGCGCGCAGGCGAGATCGTCGTCGACGGGCAACCGATCGGTGGGCTGCCGCCGGAGGAGATCCTGCGCCGCGGCGTCACTCAGGTGCCGCAGTCGTACGCCTTGTTCTCGTCGATGAGCGTCCGCGAAAACGTGCTGATGGGCGGCTTCCTGATCCGGCGCGACCGGGCGCTGCTCAAGCAGCGGCTCGCGGCGGTCGAGGAGCTCGTGCCGATCGTGGCCCAGCGCGCTGCGGACACGGCCGGCAACCTCTCCGGCGGCCAGCGTCGAATGGTGGAGATCGGCCGCTGCCTGATGCTGGATCCGCGGGTGATCCTGCTGGACGAACCGTCGCTGGGACTCGACCCCCGCAGTCTCGCGGCGGTCGCGGCGCTCATCACGCGGCTGCACGACGCCGGTACGACGGTGCTGCTCGTGGAACAGAACGTCCGGCTGGGCCTCGGCCTGGCCACGCACGGCGTCGTGATGGAGGGCGGCAAGGTGCGGCTGACCGGTACGGCCGACGAGGTGATGAACCATCCCGAGATCGCCAGCCTGTATCTGGGCGGCACCCGGGCGACCACCGCCGAGGCCGCGCACGCCGCGCACCACGACGAAGCCACCGACGAGTCGGCCCCGGCGCCGGACCCGAAGGTGGTCAGCCCGCAGGCGTGAGTGGGACGGTCGTGGATGGCCGAGGCGGTGTGAGCTCGACGCGGGTCCCTCCGGTCATCAACCCGCGGGGAAACCGGTGCAACGAGGTCGCACCCGTCTCGGTGACCAGGAAGAGCTCGCCGGTCTGCACGCCGGCGCGCAGGTCGGGGGTGCACACGTTGGGCTGGACGACGATGGTCATGCCCGCGCGCAGCGGCTCCGCATCGGGGCCGCTCGGCGCGGTCCGATGGCTGACGATGGGGGAGAGGTAGCCGCCGCCGAGGCCGTGCACGAGGTCGTCCACCGTGGTGAAGCCGGCGTCGAGAATCAGGTCCGCGGCGCGCAGCAGGTCCTCTGGCGCGACGCCGGGGCGCAGCCGGCAGGCCATGGCGTACAGGGCCGCCTGGGCCACGTCGTGCAGATCGCGGTAGAGCCGGGTCGGCGTGGCGTCAACGGTCACCGTGCGCAGTAGCTGCCCGGGGTAGTCCGGACCCCACGTGGTGCTCAGCTCGAAGATGACGGCTGATCCCGTGTCGAGCCGGCGCCGGGTGGGCCATTGGGCGGGCACACAACGGTCCGGCTCGGTCATGGACGTGGCCGCGAGGTAATGGATGTGGTTGGTGGCCCCGGTGTCCGCGTACACCGCCTCGACGGCCGCCACCAGGTCCACTTCGGTCGCTCCGGGCACCGCCGCCGCCACGAGCGCCGCCGCTGAGGCGTCGGTGAGGGCGGCCGCGTACCGCAGCCACGCCAGCTCCTCCGCACTTTTGACTTGGCGCCGGCGCAGGTAATCGCGGTCGAGGGCCAGCACCTGAGCGCGGGAGGCAAGTGCGTCGCGCAAGGCGACCGGTACCGCCCCGATGACGCCGATCCGCTGTGGTCTGCCGAACCGGCCCAGCAGCTCCAGGACGGTCTCCGGGGTCCGCTCGCCGCACCAGTCGACCTCGGCGTCGTGGGCGGTCCGGCGTGCGTTGGGAACGTGGTTGAAGAAGCCGACCAGCAGGATCGGCCGCTGGCCGGGCGCCATCACGACGACCGCCTCGCGGGTGACCGGCCACCCGGTCAGCCACGGCACGGCGCTGCCCGTACGGTTCGCCCCGTAGCCGATGACGACATCGACTCCGCGTTGCTCCGCCACCTCGCCCAGCCAGCGCCGGCGGCCGGCGTACTCGGCGGCGGTGAAGTCGGGCGGCGCAGGTGCGTCCCTCATTGACACGCCGGCCATCCTTCTCGCACTATGCACTCGATTGCAAGGCGGCGACGAAGGTGGCGACATGGACGAGCGGATCCGGTCAGCGGTATCCCACTGGGCTCCCCGGTTCACCACCAACGGCGTCACGGTCAGCGACTTCGAGCGCATCACCGGCGGCGTGACGCGCTGGGCGGACTGGTGCTCGGCCTGGTCCGCTGTGGGCCGCGAGCACGAACAACTGGGCCTGACCGCGCTGGCCGAGCAGCGGCACCGGTCTGCGGGCGAGCACCTGGCCCAGGCGGCCGTCTACTTCCATTTCGGCAAGTTCCTCTTCGTTGACGACCTCGACCAGATGCGCGCCGCGCACGCCAGCGCGGTCCGGTGCCTCACGGCTGCGCTGCCGTTGCTCGATCCGCCGGGACGCCGGATCGAGATCCCCTTCGAGGGCGCCACGTTGGTCGGCGTGCTCCGGACGCCGCCCGGCCCGGGGCCGTGGCCGACGGTCGTCATGGTCCCCGGGCTGGACTCGGCGAAGGAGGAGTTCCGGTCCACGGAACGCATTTTCCTCGACCGGGGTCTGGCGACCTTCAGCGTTGACGGTCCGGGCCAGGGGGAGGCCGAGTACGACCTGCCGATCCGCGGGGACTGGGCGGCACCCGGCGAGGCGATCCTGGACGCGCTCGCGGCTGCGCCGGAGGTCGATGCCGAGCGGCTCGCGGTGTGGGGGGTGAGTCTCGGTGGCTACTACGCGCCCCGGATCGCCGCGGCGGTGGGCGATCGGGTCAAGGCGTGCGTCGCGCTGGCCGGCCCGTACAACTTCGGCGACTGCTGGGACCGGTTGCCCGAACTGACCCGGTCCGCGTTCCGGGTGCGCAGCGCCACGGCAAACGACGACGCCGCGCGGCGGGCCGCGGCGACGCTGGACCTGACCCACCACGCACCGAAGATCTCCTGCCCGCTTCTCGTGGTCGTCGGCCGGCTCGACAGGTTGATTCCGTGGCAACACGCGGTGCGGCTGGCCGACGAGGCGGCCGGCACGGTCGACCTGCTGATGTTCGAGAACGGCAATCACGGCTGCATGAACGTGGCGCCACATCATCGGCCCAGGACGGGTGACTGGCTGGCCGCGCGCCTACAGGCGTAGGGCCGCGCCAAGGCCGCCCGGGGCAGCCTTGACACCGTCGATGCGCCGTCGTTATGTTTTGCGCAATCGATTGCAACGGAGGAGCCCATGACTGGTGCGACGGCTGCCGGCGCCGGCCGGGTCGGCTGGATCGGCACCGGACGGATGGGCGCTGCCATGGCCCGCCGACTGGCTCGGGCCGGGGTCGACCTGCTCGTCTGGAACCGGACGCGGGCCAAGGCCGAGCCGCTGGCTGCGGACGGAGCGTCGGTGGCAGATGCGATCGGCGACCTCGCCGACCGGGACGTCGTCTTCACGATGGTTTCCTCGTCCGCCGACCTCGAGCAGGTGCTCGTGGGGGACGGCGGCCTGCTCCGCCAGCCCGGCCGCGTTCCCGGCGTCGTGGTCGACTGCTCGACCGTCTCGGCCGAGACCTCCGCCGCGATGCGGCAGGTGGCGGCCGGTCTCGGTGTGCAGTTCCTCTCGGCGCCGGTGAGCGGCAACGGGAAGGTCGTCAAGGCTGGCAAACTGAGCCTGGTTGTCTCGGGACCCGAGGAGACGTACGACCGCGTCGCCCCGCTGCTGGCCCACCTCGGTCGCGCCGTCACGTACGTCGGTGAGGGCGAGGCCGCCCGACTGGTGAAGATCTGCCACAACCTGTTCCTCGGGGTCGTGACCCAGTCAATGGCCGAGATAACGGTGCTCGCCGAAAAGGGCGGTGTGTCGCGCGCCGCGTTTCTCGAGTTCCTCAACAACAGCGTGATGGGTTCGGTGTTCACCCGGTACAAGTCACCGGCCTTCGTCCACCTCGACTACGCCCCGACCTTCACCCCCGTCCTGCTGCGCAAGGATTTCGACCTCGGCCTGGCGGCCGCCCGGGCGCTCGACGTACCGATGCCCCTGGCCGCTGCCACGGCGCAGTTGGTGCAGGCGACGGTCAGCGGCGGGCGCACCGACGAGGACTTCGCCGTCCTTCTCGACCAGCAGGCGGCCAGTGCTGGCGTCCGGCTCAAGCCGGAGGACGTCGAGGTGGATGACGGTCTGGCCGAGTCGCCCTGACGCCACGCCCGTGGGGTTTGTCGGGCCGCCACCACGAAGCCCCCCGCCGCGAAGCCCCCCCGCTGCGAAGCCCGCCCGTACGACGAAGGGATGCGCGATGACCGATACCGCAGCCCCGCTGGCGCCCTCTCCGGGTCGGATGGCTGTCGACTTTGAAGGCCGGGTTGACTTCGACCGGCTGCGCAGCTACCGCCTGGCGCGCGCCCGGGACGCTCTCGACCGCTCCGAACTCGGCGCCCTGCTGGTCTTCGACATCAACAACATCCGGTACCTGACCAGCACGATGATCGGCGAATGGGCCCGCGACAAGATGGCTCGCTACGCCCTGCTCATCCGCGGGCAGGAGCCGGTGGTGTGGGACTTCGGCTCGGCCGCCAAACACCATCGCCTCTACGCCTCGTGGCTGCGGCCGGAGAACTCCCGCGCCGGCATGCTCGGCCTGCGCGGCTCGGTGGCGCCCGAGGTCGGCCTCTTCGCCGACGCGGTGCGCGAAATCAGGGGCATGATCGAAGACGCGGGCGTCGCCCACCTGCCGGTCGGCGTCGACGTGGCCGAGCTACCCATGGTCTTCGAATTGCAGCGCCACGGCGTACGCGTCGCCGACGGGCAACAGGTCATGCTCGACGCGCGGGAGATCAAGTCAGCTGACGAGATCGCGCTGCTGTCCACCGCGGCGGCGATGGTCGACGGCACGTACCAGACGATCGTGGACGCCCTCAAGCCCGGCATCCGGGAAAACGAGGTTGTCGCCCTGGCCAACAAGCGGCTCTACGAGATGGGCTCGGACGACGTCGAGGCGATCAACGCCGTGTCGGGCGAGCGGTGCAGCCCACACCCGCACAACTTCACCGACCGCCTCATCCGCCCGGGCGACCAGGTCTACTTCGACATCATCCAGTCGTTCAACGGCTACCGCACCTGCTACTACCGGACCTTCGCGGTGGGGCGCTCGACGCCGGCACAGCGCGACGCGTACGTCAAGGCGCGCGAGTGGATCGACGCGGCGATTCAGCTGGTCAAGCCCGGCGTCGGCACCGACGAGATCGCCCGGCTGTGGCCGGCCGCCACCGACTTCGGCTTCGAGAACGAAATGGCGGCCTTCGGCCTGCAGTTCGGCCACGGCCTCGGGTTGGCGTTGCACGAGCGTCCGATCATCAGCCGGCTGAACTCGCTCGAGCACCCCGTCGAGTTGAAGGAGGGCATGGTCTTCGCCCTGGAGACGTACTGCCCGGCCACCGACGGGTTCTCGGCCGCCCGCATCGAGGAGGAGGTCGTCGTCACGGCCGACGGCCCCCAGGTCATCACGCTGTTTCCCGCAGAGGAGCTGTTCGTTGCCAACGCCTACTGACCTCGGACTTCCCCCGACGCCTGCCTTCGACGCCGAGCTCGACGAGTCGCAGCGACTGGCGCTGTTCACGCTGATGGTGCGCATGCGTCGCTTCGAGAAGCGGGCGTACGACCTGTTCCTGCAGAACCTCGTCAAGGGCACCAGCCACCTGTCGCTGGGGCAGGAGGCGATCGCGGCCGCCTTCGGCGTCGCGATGCGGCCGGACGACTGGACCTTCGCCACCTACCGCGGGCACGCACACACCCTCGCCCGCGGCGTCGCGATGGAGCCGATCATGGCGGAGCTGCTTGGGCGGTCCACCGGACTGATGGCCGGCAAGGGCGGCTCGATGCACCTCACCAGCGTCGAGCACGGGATGATGGGCTCGTACGCGATCGTCGGGGCCCACCTCACCATCGCCAACGGCGCCGCGTGGTCGGCCAAGCTGCGGCGTACGGGCCAGGTCGCCGTCTGCTTCTTCGGCGACGGCACGACCAATATCGGGGCTTTCCACGAGGCGCTCAACCTCGCCGCCACGTGGCGGCTGCCGGTCGTCTTCGTGTGCGAGAACAACCTCTGGATGGAGTACACGCCCATCGACACGGTGACCGCGGTGCAGCGACCGGCGGCCGACCGCGCGGGCGCGTACGGGCTCGAGCCCGCGTATGTGGACGGCAACGACGTCGAGGCGGTCTTCGGCGCGGCCCGGGTGGCGCTGGACAGGGCCCGGGCCGGCGGCGGACCGAGCCTCATCGAGGCGGTGACCTACCGGCACGGCGGCCACAGCCGGGCCGATCCCGGCAAGTACCGGCCGGCCGACGAGGTGGCGGCGTGGCTGGCGCGTGACCCGATCGCGCACTACCGGGACCACCTGCTCGCGGTCGGCGTCGCCGAGGCGACCCTCGCCGACGTGGAGGCCGAAGCCTTGCGGGAGGTCGACGAGGCGACCGCGGCGGCCAGGGCGGCGAAGCCCGCGGATGCCTCCTATGTGGAACGTGATGTGTGGGCGGATGGGAGCTCGACATGGCGCAACTGACGTACCGCGGCGCGGTGGCGCGGGCGATCGCGCAGGAACTCGCGCACGACGACCGGGTGGTCTTCTTCGGCGAGGACGTCGCCGCCGCCGGTGGTGTCTTCAAGGCGACCGGCGGGCTGCAGGAGCGCTTCGGCGACGAGCGGGTCGTGGACGCGCCGATCTCCGAGCAGGCGATCCTGGGCGCGGCCATGGGCGCGGCAATGACCGGGATGCGGCCGATCGCCGAAATCATGTTCAGCGACTTCTTCGCCGTGTGCTGGGACATCGTCGCCAACGAGATCGCGAAGACGCGGTACATGACCAACGGTCAGGTGACCCTGCCGCTGGTGATCCGCACCGCCAACGGCGGCGGCCTGCGCTTCGGTGCGCAGCACTCGCAGAGCGTGGAGAACTGGGCGATGTCGGTGCCGGGCCTCAAGGTGGTCGCGCCGTCGAACCCCACCGACGTGATCGGCCTGCTCGCCGCCGCCGTACGCGACCCCGACCCGGTGGTCTTTCTGGAGCACAAGGCCCTCTACCCGACCAAGGGTGAGGTCCCCGACGGCGAGATCGTCGACGAACTCGGCAAGGCCACCGTGGTACGGGAGGGCACCGACTGCACCCTCGTGGCGCTCGCGGCCATGGTCCCCCGCGCGCTTACCGCGGCCGAGGAACTGGCCCGGCTCGGCATCCAGGCCAGCGTCGTGGACGTACGGTCGCTCGTGCCGCTGGACACCCGGACCATCCTCGGCGAGGTGACTCGCACGGGGCGACTGTTTACGGTGGAGGAGAACCCCCGCCTCTGCGGGTGGGGCGCCGAGATCGTGTCCATCGTGGTCGAGGAGGTCTTCGCCGACCTGCACGGCGCGCCGGTCCGAATCACCAGCCCGCACGTGCCGTTGCCGGCCGCCGACGCGCTCGAAGACGCCACCATCCCGTCGGTGGCACGCGTCGTCGAGACCGTCCGAAAGGCGCTGGACTGATGGCTGACGTAGCAGTGAAGGCACCGACCGACCTGTTCATCGGCGGGCGATGGGTACCCGCCGCGGAAGGAAAGCGGTTCCCGGTGGCCGACCCGGCCACCGGCCGGGAGATCGCTTCGGTGGCCGATGGCGCGGTCGCCGACGCGCTCGATGCCGTGGGCGCCGCCGCGGCTGCCGGGCCGGGCTGGGCGGCGACCGCGCCCCGGGCGCGTGCCGAGGTGTTACGGCGCGCGTTCGAGCTGATGACCGAGCGGGCCGAGGACCTGGCGCTGCTCATCACGACCGAGAACGGCAAGGCGTTGGCGGATGCGCGCGGCGAGGTCGCGTACGCCGCCGAGTTCTTCCGGTGGTACGCCGAGGAGGCCGTCCGGGCCGCCGGCGCGGTCACCACTGCCCCAGCCGGCGCGAACCGGATCATCGTCGTCCACCAGCCGGTCGGCGTGTGCGTGCTGGTGACGCCGTGGAACTTCCCCGCGGCGATGGCCACCCGCAAGATCGGCCCGGCGCTCGCTGCCGGATGCACGGTGGTGTTGAAGCCGGCGAGTGACACTCCGCTGACCGCCCTGGCCATCGCCCAGATTCTCGACGACGCCGGGGTTCCGGCGGGAGTCGTCAACGTCGTGCCCGCCCGACGGTCCGGCGAGGTCGTCTCGGCGATGGTCCACGACGACCGGGTGCGCAAGCTGTCTTTCACCGGATCCACCGAGGTCGGGCGCGTTCTGCTGCACGAAGCGGCCGACCGCGTGGTGAACACCTCGATGGAGCTGGGCGGCAACGCTCCGTTCCTGGTATTCGCCGACGCCGATCTCGACGCGGCGATCGAGGGCGCCATGATTGCCAAAATGCGGAACGGAGGCGAGGCCTGCACCGCGGCTAACCGGTTCTACGTCGAGGCACCGGTGGCGCAGGAGTTCGCCCGAAGATTGGCCGAGCGGATGGGTGCGCTGCGGATAGGCCCGGGCGCCGAGGCCGGCACCGAGGTGGGCCCGCTGGTCAACGAGGCGGCGGTGGCAAAGGTCGACGAGCTGGTACGGGGCGCCGTCGGCGAGGGCGCCATGGCACTGGTCGGTGGCGGGCGCCCGGCGGGGGAGGGGTGCTTCTATCCGCCGACCGTCCTCGTCGACGTGCCGCCGGACGCGGCGATCCTCCGCGAGGAGATCTTCGGACCGGTCGCGCCGATCGTCTCGTTCACTGACGAGGCCGACGCGATCCGCCAGGCCAACGCGACCGAGTACGGCCTGGTCGCGTACGTCTACACCGGCGATCTGGCGCGTGGCCTGCGGGTGAGCGAAGCCCTGGAGAGCGGGATGGTGGGCCTCAATCGCGGGCTCGTCAGCGATCCCGCGGCACCGTTCGGCGGCGTCAAGCAGAGCGGAATCGGGCGTGAGGGTGGCCACGACGGCCTGATGGACTATCTGGAGAGCAAGTACGTCGCCGTTCAGTGGTGACTGCCCACGCGACGCTCACAACCGCAGGAACAGGAACGAACGGCGCGGCATCGGGTCGATGGACCCTGGTGCCGCGCCGTTTGCCGGGTGACGGTTGAGGCGGCTATCCGGCGCAGTGACCAACAGGGAGGTCTGACGATGCCAACGATGACGACCCTTGACCTCCTGGCGGAGCAGTCGTTTCTCGCCGGGATGCCCCGGCAATGGCTGGAGCGGCTGTCCTTCCAGGCTCACCCGGTCGTCCGCAGCCCCCGGCGCCGGCTCTTCCAGGAGAACGGCCCGGCCCGGCACTTCTGGCTGCTGCGGTCCGGGCAGGTTGCACTCGACATCCACGTGCCCGGCCACGGCGACGTGGTCGTCGAAACGCTCGGGCCGGGCAGCGTCCTGGGCTGGTCGTGGCTCTTTCCGCCGTACCGTTGGCACTTCGGTGCCGTTACGGTCGACCAGACCCTCGCGGTGGAATTCGACGCCCCGGGCGTGCGCCGGCTCATCGCGGACGATGGTGACTTCGGTCGCGAGCTGACGACCAGGTTCATGGCAGTCGTCGTGGACCGGCTGCAGGCCACCCGGGTCCGGCTGCTCGACGCGTACGGGTACCCGGCGGCCGACTGACGGCGCGGCGACGTCGCCGGATGGTTGATCCATTCCGTTTTGTGCCGGCTATCCGGTTCCGGCACGGGTCGGGGCCGGGTTGGCCGGAATCCGGGGCGGCCGGCGGGCGTTACACCATGCGTACGACCGAGTAACCCCGCGGCTGAGCTGCGGGTGGGCTGCTGTCGGGTGGAATGATCCCGGCCGGCCGTTCGTTACATGTAGTCCCGGCGCCGCGTGAGGCGATCTGCCCGCGGGCCGGTGCAACACCTTCCCCCTTCTTCTTCGAGCGCCGGACGGTGCTTGCCCGCTGCCGCAATCCCCCCTTTGGCGGTGCGGGCCAACCCCCGAATGGAGCTAGATCATGAACACGATTTTGCGGAAGAGCATTCTCGCCGTCGCGGGTCTGACCTTTGCCGGTGGTGTGGTCGCCGGTCCGGCCACGAGTGCGCTGGCCGCCGATGCCAAGCCCGCCGCTGCGGCGGTGGTGCAGGCCGACAAGCCCGGCAAGGACAAGCTGATGCCG
Organism: Micromonosporaceae bacterium; assembly: GCA_036384155.1. Lineage (GTDB taxonomy): Bacteria > Actinomycetota > Actinomycetes > Mycobacteriales > Micromonosporaceae > DASVMV01. Next base: position 745 of record DASVMV010000015.1, on the reverse strand, counting down.
CATGGTGTGCAGGGTGACCAGTCGCGGATCGACCTGAACAATGAGCAGAAGGCCAACGCCAAGGCGATCATCGCCGCGACGAAGAAGGCCGGCCTGGACGAGCGGGCCGCGGTGATCGCGGTCGCCACGTCGCTGCAGGAGTCCAAGCTGCAGAACCTGGGTCACCTGGGTGACGCCAACGACCACGACTCGCTGGGCCTCTTCCAGCAGCGTCCGTCCAGCGGCTGGGGCACCCCCGACCAGATCACCAACCCGGAACAGTCGACCACGGCGTTCCTGAACGGTCTCAAGGGCGTCGACGGCTGGCACGACATGCCGCTGACCGAGGCCGCCCAGAAGGTGCAGGTTTCGGCCTACCCCGACGCCTACGCCCAGTGGGAACAGCAGGCCGCTGACATCGTGGCCGACAACTGGAACAGCTGACACCCATGAACCAACCCGCCGGCCGGGTCCCCACCACAGGACCCGGCCAGCGGCGCGCCACGGGCCGAGCGGTGTGTCCGGTAGTTTGCCGGGTGTCCGGTTGCGGTCGCGGGTTGGGTGGAATCCGGGCCACCCCGGGGGCGTTATACATGGTCCCGGCCCGAGCAGGCCCCGCGGTGGTGAGCCGCGGGTGGCCGGCCGGCGGGGAATGATCCCCGGCCCGGGGTCGTTACATCCGGTCCCGGCCGCGCAAGGCGCCCCGCCGCCGCCCGAGCCGGTGATGACTTTCCCCTTCTTGTCTTGCCTGTGGTTTCCCCCCTTG
>DASVMV010000014.1:0-15344 GCA_036384155.1 Micromonosporaceae bacterium | reverse complement strand
ATTGGCTCGGGACGGGCCGCCCGGTCCCGGCTAGCCTTCGCCGTGTGCCGACCCTGAGCCGCGACGACGGCTACGTGCTGTCCACCGACCCCGATCGGATCGACATCGACCGGGTGTACCGCTGGCTGTCCACCGACGCGTACTGGGCGATCGGCCGATCGCGGGAGACCGTGGCCCGCGCGTTCGAAGGCTCCATGCCGTTCGGGGTCTACCGTCCCGGCGACGGGGTCCAGGTCGCCGTCGGCCGCGTGGTGACCGACGGCGCGACCTTCGCCTGGCTCTGCGACGTCTACGTGGAGCCGTCGGAGCGCGGGAAGGGCCTCGGCAGATGGCTGGCGACCGCCGTCCGCGACCAGCTCGCCGACCTTGGCGTACGGCGGATTCTGCTCGCCACGGCCGACGCGCACGCCGTGTACGCTGGCGCGGGCTTCACCCCGCTGGCGAAACCGGGTCAGTGGATGGAGCTGGACCGGCGGCCGGTGACGATTGTCACGAGCAAGGAGCATTCGCCGGAAGCGCCCCTTACGGTGCAGGGATGAGTGAGCTCCACCGCGGCTACCTCTACGGACTTGGCGCGTACGCGCTCTGGGGCTTCTTCCCGCTCTACATCAAGCTGCTCCGGCCGGCCGGGCCGGTGGAGATCCTCGCCCACCGGGTGATCTGGTCCGCGGTGTTCGTGGCCCTCGTATTGGCCGCGATGCGGAACTGGGCGTTCCTGCGCACGTTCGTCCGCCGCCCGCGGGCCCTGGGTGGTGTGACGCTGGCCGCCGCGCTGATCGGCGTGAACTGGGGAACGTACATCTACGGCGTCAACACCGACCGGGTGGTGGAGACCGCCCTCGGCTACTTCATCAACCCGCTGGTCTCAGTGCTGCTGGGCGTGGCGGTGCTGCGCGAGCGGCTGCGGGCCGCCCAGTGGCTGGCGCTGGGCATCGGAGGGGTGGCGGTCGCGGTGCTGGCGGCGGACTACGGGCGGCTGCCTGTCATCGCACTGACCCTCGCGCTCAGCTTCGGCGGGTACGGGCTGGTCAAGAAGCGGCTCGGCCTGCCCGCGGCGGAGGGTCTCTTCGTCGAGTCGGCGGTGCTGGCGCTGCCCGCGCTGGCTTATCTCGGCTGGTTGGCCCGGCAGTCCACATCGACCTTCGGCCAGGTGTCGGGGATACATACCGCGCTGCTCGTGCTGGCCGGTGCGGCCACCGCGGTGCCGTTGCTGCTCTTCGCCGGCGCGGCCAACCGGATGCCGCTCAGCGGCCTGGGCATGCTCCAGTACATCGCGCCGATCCTGCAGCTCGGCTGCGGTGTGCTGATCTTCCACGAGCCCATGCCGCCCGCCCGGCTGGCCGGGTTCACCCTGGTCTGGCTGGCCCTGATCGTATTCACAGTGGACGGACTGCGACAGGCGGCCGAACGCCGCCGGGCGGCCCGCCCCGGCATAGCGCCCGAGCCGGTCGCGAGCGGCCGCTGACCAACGACCGACGGGTACGGCGCCGGATCACGGCACGTCGTAAGCGAGCAGGGCGGCTCCGCTGGGCCCGACCAGTTCGATCCGGTCCAGGCGGGCGGCCGGGAACCGGGTGAATCCGGTAAGCCGCACGTCGTCGCCGGGTCCCGCGCTCCACGAGCCGATCTGCTCCGTGGCCCGGTTCGGCCCGCGGACCACCAGGCGGAACTCGTAGGGGTCCGAATAGCGGGCGCCGCCGGGGTACCGGCAGTGCAGGAAGACCTGCGTGCCCCATGCCGTGCCCCGCAACCCCACCTCGGCGCGTACCGGAACCGCCGGCCGGACCGGCTCCATCGCCGCCATCGCGGCCGGAGCCGCGGTGGCCGAAGCCGGGGCGGTCGGCGCCGTGACTGAGGGCGTGGCCGCCGCGAACGGGCGCGCCGACTCGGGGCGGGACCAGTCCACGGCGAGCCCAGCGGCGAGGGCGACACCGGCCGCGGCGGCCGCCGCCAGCGCCGACCGCCACCGGCCGACCCGCCGGGCCCGATGCCGTGCTTCCGCGACGGCATCGATCAGGGCCGGAACGCGGGATACCGGGGCGGGCTCGCCGGTGGCCTTGGCCACCTCCGCGGCGTCGAGCCGACCGAGCTGCACCGGCACGGCCGCCACTTCGGCCACCGCGTCCCGGCAGGAGGAGCAGCCGACCAGGTGCCGCTCGAAGGCCGCCCCTTCGCTCGGCAAGAGCGCGCCGAGCACGTAGGCGCCGTCGTCGTACGCGTGCGGACAAGCGCTCACGGCGTCACCCCCATCTCCGCGAGCACGAGCCGCAGCGACCGTAGGGCGTAGTGCGTGCGCGACTTGACCGTGCCCGGCGGAACCCCCAGGTCCGCCGCTGCCTCGGACACCGACCGGCCCCGGTAGAAGCACTGGACGAGCACCTCGCGATGCGCCGGGGACAGCCGGCCCAGCGCCTCGGCCAGCAGCCAGGCCTCGACGGCCCGGTCGGCTTCGTCGGCCGGATGTCGCGGCTCCGGCACCTCTTCGGCGACGATCTCGCGGTACCGCACGCCGCGCCGGCGCCACGCGTCGATGGCCAGATTTCGCGCCGTGGTGAAGAGCCACGCGCGGGGCGACCCACGGCGGGGATCCACCGACTCCGGATGCCGCCAGGCGCGCAGGAAGGTCTCCTGCACAAGGTCCTCGGCCCGCTGCCGGTCACCCCCGGCGAGCCGCAACGCGTACGCGAAGAGCGCGCTGCCGTGCTCGTCGTGCAGCGCACGCAGCAGCTGGGCATCCAGGTCGCCGATGATGCCCTCCCTTCCATCCATCCCCTACGCGCTGGACGGCGGTGCGGTTCAATCCGGCGACCATGGAAATGGGGCGGGGCCGTCAACCGTCGGCCGCGACGGCCTCGGCCACCTGGCGTGCGGTGGTCAGCAGCTTGGCCCGGATCACCCGGGCGGAGGTCATCAGCTCCGCTGCCGGCATCGCGCAGGCGAGGACCAGCCGGCGCTCCATGTCCTTGTCGGGGATGGCCACCACGGCGGCGCAGGCGACGCCCTGCCGGAACTGCGCCATGTCGATCTGCAGGCCGCGCCGGTCGCCCGCCGCCAGGTCGGTCTCCAAGGCGTCCGGAGTGGTCACGGTGGCCGAGGTGAATGGGCGCATGCCGTACTCGCGCAGGTAGCGGGCCCTTTGCTCGAGCGTGAGGGTGGCGAGCAGCGACTTGCCGAGGGCCGTGGCGTGTGCCCCCTCGTCGAAGCCCGGTACGAGGTCTTCCAGGTACGGCGTTCGCGGCCCCTCCACCGATGCGGTAATGGCCACCTGGCCGTTGATGAACCGGCCCAGGAAATGGCTGTAGCCGGTGTCGACGGCCGCCCGGCGCAGACTCTCGCCCACCGCCGGCGGTCCGCGGAACGCCGTCACGAGTTCCCGGTAGCGGTCGGCCACCTCGAGGCCGACCATGTACGTGCCGTCCTCCCGCCGGATGACGTACCCCTCGTACGCCAGGGTGCGCACCAGGTGGTAGGTGGTCGCCACGGTGAGCTCGCACCGTCGGGCGATCTGCTTGACGGTCAGGCCTCGGGGGGCACGGCCCACCGACTCGAGCACACGCAGCGCGCGGGACACGCTGCGGATCAGATCCGAAGGTTCTGCCAAGGGGTCGCGCACAACCACCTCCGCCGCCGTGGACTTACACCATATGAAAGCCGGGGCGTCGGCGAAATGCCCCAGTCGCCAACTCGTGGGAGATTTTCCGCGACACTCGGTGCCCTTTCGGCCACCGGCCGTCATCTGGCGGTCCCAGTAGGCTGGGTGAGATATGTCGAGCACCCCGGCCGCGACGGCCTCCGCCGCTCCCGCCATCCATCCTGTGCGTGCGGCGGCCGGCGCGATCGCCACGACGATCGCCTGCGTCCTCCCGGTCTTCCTGGTCGGCGGGATGGCCGTACAGATGGGCGAGGAACTGGGCTTCTCGCCCTTCGGCCTGGGCCTGGCCGTGTCGGTCTACTTCGGGGTCAGCGCGCTCGGCTCGGTGCCGACGGGCGCGCTCGTGGAGCGGTACGGCCCGGCGCGCACGGCACGAGCCGGCATCCTGCTCGCTGCCGGATCGCTGCTGGCCATCGCCGGCCTCGCCCGATCGTTCGCGGCCCTCGTGGCGCTCCTGGCGGTCAGCGCCGGAGCCAACGCCCTGGGCCAACTCGCCAGCAATACCGCGCTGGCCCGGCACGTACCGCCGCGGCGCCAGGGACTGTCGTTCGGGGTAAAGCAGGCAGCGATCCCGGTGTCTACATTGCTGGCCGGGGCGGCGGTCCCCCTCATCGCGCTCACCGCCGGTTGGCGGTGGGCCTTCGTGGCGGCGGCCGCGCTGACCCTGGCCGCCCTGAGACTCGTGCCGCCCGCCGACCCCACTGCCGGTCGCCAGCGATCGTCCGGCGGTGGCCGGATCACCGGTCCGCTCGCCGTCCTCGGCGTGGCGGCCATGCTGGCCGCCGGCTCCGCCAACGCCCTGGGCACGTTCCTGGTCGACTCGGCGGCCGCGCGGGGCCTGGACCCGGGGCTCGCCGGCCTGACCCTCACGTTCGGCAGCGCGGTGTGCATCGCCGGCCGGGTGGTCGGGGGTTGGCTGGCCGACCAGCGCGGCGGCGGTCACGTCGGGGCCATCGCGGCGATGCTCGCCGCCGGTGCTGCCGGACTCGGCCTGCTGGCCTTGCCGGCGACCCCGGCGCTGATCACCGGCGTCGCGATCGGGTTCGGGCTCGGCTGGGCCTGGCCGGGGGTGCTGAATTTCGCGGTGGTCCGGCTCCATCCGCACGCGCCGGCCGCGGCCACCTCGATCACCCAGACCGGGGTGTACGCCGGTGGCGCGATCGGACCGATCGGGCTCGGTGCGGTGGCGGGGCACTTGAGTTATCCGGCAATGTGGCTGATCGCGGCGGCGAGCATGCTCGCCGCCGCAGCACTCATGCTGCTCGGCGGCCGACTGATCGCCGCCCGCTGATCGAGCTGGTCCCGACTCAGCCAGTGCGATCGGCGATGAAGTCGCAGAGCGACTCGAGCGCCCCCTTCGCCGCGCACCGGGGCAGCGGCGCCAGGCGCGCGCGGGCGTCCTCGGTGTAGCTGCGTACTGTCTCCCGGGCCCGCTTGAGCGCGGGTGACTCGCGCAGCAGACCGAGCGCCTCGGCATGCAAGGCGTCGTCGGTGACCGGGCCGGCGGCGAGGATCTCGCGCAGCCGCTGTGCGGCCGGGTCGGCGTCGTCGCTGGCCAAGGCGTAGAGGACCGGGAGGGTCGGCACGCCCTCGCGCAGATCGGTGCCCGGCGTCTTGCCGGACTGCGCCGACTCCGATGCGATGTCGAGCAGGTCGTCCGAGAGCTGGAAGGCCACCCCGACGGTCTCGCCGTACTCCGCCAGCGCCTGGGTGTACGTCGCCGAGGCGCCGCCGAACAACCCGCCGAAGCGGGCGGAGGTGGCGATCAGCGATCCCGTCTTCTCGGCGATCACGTGCAGATAATGGTCCACCGGGTCTTCCCCGCCGCGCGGGCCGGCGGTCTCCGCGATCTGCCCGTGCACCAGCCGGACGAACGTTTCCGCCTGCAGCCGCACCGCTTCCGGGCCCAGCCGGGCCGCGATCTCGGCGGCCCGCGCGAACAGATAGTCGCCGACCAGGATCGCCACCGAGTTGGTCCAGCGCGAGTTGGCGCTCGGGGCACCCCGCCGGACGTCCGCCTCGTCCATCACGTCGTCGTGATAGAGGGTCGCCAGGTGGGTGAGTTCCATCACGGCCGCGGCTTGTACGACCTGCGCCGCCTCCGGCTGTCCGAAGTGCGCGGCAAGGGCGACCAGCAGTGGACGGAACCGCTTGCCGCCGGCGTCGACCAGGTGCCGGGCGGCCTCGGAGACCAGCGGGTCGGCACTGGCGACACTGGTATGCAGTTCGGTCTCCACCCGCTCGAGAACGGCGAGCACCGACGCTTCGAGTGCGGGGTCGGCGAAGTCCATGCCGACCGAGGTCTGGCCGCGCCCGCTGCGGGCGCGGCCGCTCGCAGCGCCGCCTGCCGTGCTCACCACGCCCCCCACGATGCCACACCGGCGCGGTTGTGCCGGGCTCGGGTCAGCCCTGGCGCGGCTGTCGCGACCGCGGGACGGCTGAGGATCATCGTACGAATTCTGCGGCGCCCCGGCTGAGGTCCAGCAACCACGCCGGCACGACGCCGAGCACCAGCGTGGCCAGCACGCCGATCATGACAGCGGCGGAGGTCAGCGCACCCGGCACGGTGACGGTCGGCGTCGCGTCGCTCGGCTCGGAGAGCCACATCATCACCACGACCCGCAGGTACGGGAAGGCGAGGATCATGCTGCTCACCACGCCGACGATCACGAGCCAGACCTGGCCGGCGGCCAGCGCGGCACCGAACACCGCGAACTTGCTCATGAAACCGCTGGTGAGCGGGATGCCGGCGAACGCGAGCAGGACGAAGGTGAACACGCTCGCGAACAGGGGCGAGCGCCGGCCCAGCCCGGCCCACCGGGACAGATGCGTGGCCTCCCCGTCCGGGTCCCGCACGAGGGTCACCAGGGCGAAGGCGGCGATCACCGAGAAGCCGTACGCCACCAGATAGAACATCGTGCTGGACAGACCATCCTTGGACCCCGCCAGGACGCCGACGAGCAGGTACCCGGCGTTGGCCACCGACGAGTACGCCAGCAGCCGCTTGACGTCGGTCTGGGTGACCGCGAGGATCGCGCCGACCAGCATGGTGAGGACGCCGACGGTGCCGAGCACCGGCGTGAAGTCCCACGCGGCGCCGGCGAAGGCCACGTACAGCACGCGCAGCAGACCGCCGAACGCCGCGACCTTGGTGCAGGCCGCCATGAAGGCGGTGATCGACGTCGGGGCGCCCTGGTAGACGTCGGGCGTCCAGACGTGGAACGGCGCGGCGGCCGCCTTGAAGAGCAGACCGATGGACAGCAACGCGATGCCGGCGAAGAGCAGCACCGGGCTGGCGCTCGAGTCGCCCACCGCCGCGTGGATGGTGGCGAAGTCGACGCCGCCCGGCTGGTCCCCCTTCCGGCCGTTGCCGACACCGACCGTGAAGCCGTAGATCAGCGCCACCCCGAAGAGGAAGAACCCTGAGGCGTACGCGCCAAGCATGAAGTACTTCAGCGCCGCCTCCTGGCTCAGCAGACGGCGCCGGCGGGCCAGCGCGCACAGCAGGTAGAGCGGCAGCGACAGCACTTCCAGCGCGATGAACATGGTGAGCAGATCGCCCGCGGCGACGAACAGCAGCATGCCGCTGACCGCGAACATGGTCAGCGGGTACACCTCGGTTGCGCCGGGCTCGCGCTCCTCCTGCACCCGGTCCCGTTCGGACCCGACGGTGATGGCGGCCTGCGCGACGAACGACCCGCCGTTGTCGAGCGACCGCTCGCCGATCAGCAGAAGCGCTATCAGGGCGAGCACGACGATCGTGCCCTGGAGGAACAGGGCCGGCCCGTCGACCGCGACGGCACCCCCGATCGTCAGTACCCGGCGGTCGGCCACCAGCACGACCGCCACCAGGGCGGCCAGCAGACCCGCCAGAGCCAGCCCGAGCTGCGCGAGATACCGCGCCCGGCGGGGCACGAAAGCCTCGACCAGGACGCCCGCGCAGGCGACCCCGAAGGGGATCAGGATGGGCGCCAGAGCCGCGTAGTCGATCGGCGGCAGGTTTACCTCACTCATTTGGCGGCCTCCAGGTTGCCGGCCGTGGGTGCGGGGTCAGATGTGCCGACGTCCTGCATCGTGGCCTGGACGGCGGGGTTGATGACGTCGGTGACCGGCTTGGGATAGAAGCCGAGCACGATCAGCAGAGCAATCAGCGGAGCGACCACGACCCGTTCCCGGGCGGTCAGGTCACGGCGCATGTCGTCCACTTCGGACAGGGCCGGGTTGAGGGTGCCCTGAGCGGTCCGCTGCACCATCCACAGCACGTACGCGGCCGCGAAGATGATGCCGATGGTCGCAATCACCGCGACCGGCTTGTTCACGGTGAACGTGCCGATCAGCACGAGGAACTCGGACACGAACGGCGCGGTGCCGGGCAGCGCGAGCGAGGCCAGGCCGGCGAACAACAGCACGCCGCCCAGCAGGGGTACCAGCCTGCCGACCCCGCCGAAGTCGCTGACCAGCGCCGACCGGCGCCGGGCCACGAGCATGCCGACCACGAGGAAGAGCAGCCCGGTGGCCAGACCGTGGTTGAGCATGTAGAGCACGGCCCCGGTGCCGGCCTGGGTGGTGAAGGCGAAGATGCCGATGCCGATGAAACCGAAGTGGGCGATCGAGGTGTACGACACCAGCCGCTTGAGGTCGTTCTGGCCGACCGCGAGCAGCGCGGCGTAGATGATGCCGATCGCCGCGAGCGCCAGCGCCCACGGGGCGAACCACCGGGAAGCCTCCGGGAACAGCGGCAGGCAGTACCGCAGGATCCCGAAGGTGCCGACCTTGTCGAGCACCCCGACCAGCAGGGCGGCCGCGCCGGCAGGAGCCGCACCACCGGCGTCCGGCAGCCAGGTGTGGAAGGGGAAGAACGGCGCCTTGATGGCGAAGGCGACGAAGAAGCCGAGGAAGAGCCAGCGGGCCGTGTCGGTCGCGATGTCGGCGCCGATCAGCGCCGACCAGTCGAACGTCCGGCCGCCGACGGCCCAGAGCCCGATCACCGCGGCCAGCATGAACAGGCCGCCAACCAGGGAGTAGAGGAAGAACTTCACCGCGGCGTACTGGCGCTGGTGGCCCCCGTAGCTGCCGATGAGGAAGTACATCGGCACCAGCATGACCTCGAAGAACACGTAGAACAGGAACACGTCGGCGGCGGCGAAGACGCCGATCATCGTGCACTCGAGCGCCAGGATCAGGGCGAAGTAGACCGGCACCGACCGCTTGTTGACGGCGACGGTTCCGGCGCGCGCAGCTTCGCCCGGCGCCCCGGAACCGTCGTCAGCGTCGTGCCAGGAGGCCAGGATCACCAGGGGCACCAGCACCGCGATCAGCATCAGCATGACCAGGGCGATGCCGTCGACGGCGAAGGTCACCCTGATCCCCCAGTCGGGGATCCAGGGGTACGACTCGCGGAACTGCATCCGGTCGCCGCCCACTTTGAACGCGATCCACATCGCGACGGAGAGCGCGAGCACCGCGAGCGACCAACCGAGGGCGATCCGCTTGGCCAGTTCCGGGCGGCGCCGCGGCAGGAACGCCACGACGACCGCGCCGACCAGCGGCGCCACCGTCAGCACCGAGAGGAAGGGGAAGTCGGACATTATGCGGCCTTACCTCCGTCGTGGAATTGCCTCGGGCCGGTCCGCCCCGTGCCAGCAGGTCGGGTCACGCCAGCCACCCCGCCTGCAGGGCCAGGAACGCCGCGACCACGAGCAGCGCGCCGGTCAGCATGGACATCGCGTACGACCGGACAAAGCCGGTCTGCAGCCGGCGGAGCCGGCCGGACCCGCCGCCCACGGCGGCGGCGAGCCCGTTGACTACGCCGTCGATGCCGCGGTTGTCGAGGTAGACCAGCGCCCGGGTGAGGAAGATCCCCGGCTTCTCGAAGACCGCCTCGTTGACCGCGTCGGTGTACAGGTTCTTTCGGGCCGCGGTGACGACCACGCCCGCCGGCTGCGGGCTGGTCGCCGTGCCGGTGCGGAACAGCAGGTACGCCAGGCCGCCGCCGAGCACCGTGAACAGCAGCGCCAGCACCGTGATCATCCAGTGCGCGATGACCGCCTCCGCGCCCTTCTCCTGACCGCCGAGGCCCGCCGTGTTCTGCAGCCAGTCGGGCACCGAGGTGGCCAGTAGCGCACCGGCGGCGACCGAGCCGAGCGCCAGCAGGATCAACGGGATGGTCATCAGCGGCGGCGACTCGTGCGGATGCTCAATGTCTTCGGTCCACCGCTTAGGGCCGTGGAACGTGAGGACGAACAGCCGGGTCATGTAGAACGCGGTCAGCCCGGCGCCGAGCAGCGCCGCGCCGCCGAAGAGCCAGGCGGTCCAGCCCTCTCGCTCGAACGCCGCGACGATGATCGGCTCCTTGGAGAAGAACCCGGAGAACGGCCACATGCCGATGATGGCCAGCCAGCCGGTGGCGAAGGTGACCCAGGTGATCCGCATGTATCCGGCCAGGGCGCCGAAGCGGCGGATGTCCACCTGGTCCTTCATCGCGTGCATGACCGACCCGGCGCCGAGGAACATGTTGGCCTTGAAGAAGCCGTGCGCGAGCAGGTGGACGATCGCCAGGGCGTACGCCCCACCGCCGAGCCCGACGCCGAGGAACATGTAACCGATCTGGCTGACCGTCGACCACGCCAGGACCCGCTTGATGTCGTCCTTGGCGGCGCCGATGATGCAGCCGATGAGCAGGGTCAGGGCGCCGACGCTCACCACCACGAGTTGCAGCGTGGAGTTGGCGGAGAAGATCGGGTTGGATCGCGCGATCAGATAAACGCCCGCGGTGACCATGGTGGCGGCGTGGATCAGTGCCGAGACCGGGGTCGGGCCCTCCATCGCGTCCGGCAACCACGCCTGCAGTGGAAACTGGCCCGACTTGCCGGTGGCGCCGAGCAGCAGCAGCAGGCCCATGACGAGCACCGTGCTGCGGCCCAGGGCGCCGACCCCGTTGAACACCTCGTCGTACCGGGTGGTGCCCAGCGTCGCGAACATCATGAAGATGGCGATGGCCAGGCCGGCGTCGCCGACCCGGTTCATCAGGAAGGCCTTCTTACCGGCCGTCGCAGCGCTCGGCCGGCCGTACCAGAACGCGATCAGCAGGTACGACGCCAGACCGACGCCCTCCCAGCCGAGGTAGAGCATCACGTAGTTGTTGCCGAGCACCAGCAGCAACATCGCGGCGACGAAGAGGTTGAAGTAGCCGAAGAACCGCCGCCGGCCCGGGTCGTGAGCCATGTACTCGACCGCGTACAGGTGGATCAGGAACCCCACACCGGTGATCAGGAGAACGAACACTCCGGCCAGCGGGTCGAAGAGCAGCCCGAAATCGACGTGAAGCTTCCCGACGTTGATGAAGTCCCACAGGCTCAGCTGGACCGACTTGTTGGCCCGGCCGCTCAGCTGAATGAAGTACGTCAGGCCGAGCAGGAACGCCACGAAGACGCTGCCGACGCCCAGCCAGTGTCCCCAGCGGTCGGCCCGGCGGCCGAGCAGCAGCAGGATCGCAGCGCTGGCCAGCGGGATGGCGACCAGCAGCCACATGCTGCTGAGCAGGCCACTCGCCGGAGCGAACGCGACGGCAGCTATGGGGTCAGCCTCTGCGATCGTCAGAGTTTGGTCCACTGGTGGGCCCCTCTAGTACTTGAGCAGGTTGGCGTCGTCGACGCTCGCCGAGCGTCGAGTCGGGAAGATCGACATGATGATCGCGAGGCCGACCACGACCTCGGCCGCCGCGACGACCATCACGAAGAACGCCATGATCTGGCCGTTCAGGTCACCGTTGATCCGGCTGAACGTGACAAGCGCGAGGTTGGCGGCGTTCAGCATCAGTTCGATGCACATGAACAGCACGATGGCGTTGCGCCGGACCAGTACGCCCACCGCGCCGATGGTGAAGAGCACCGCGGCGAGGACCACGTAGTAGCTCGGCTCGACCGAGAAGAAGGCACCCATTACTTGTCCGTACCCTTCGGCGCGCGTTCGGACTTGGTCAGTTCCCGCGGCGGCAGGAGGTGGGAGATGCTCCGCTCGGTCAACGTGCCGTCCGGCAACCGGGCCGGCGTGGCGACCGAGTCGGACGTGGCGTACACGCCCGGGCCGGGCTTGGGGCCGGGGTAGCTGCCCGGCGCGAACCGGTCTCTCATCCGGGACGGCTGGTCGGTCCGGTCTTCCCGCCGGCGCTCGATGTGCGCCAGCACCATCGCGCCCACCGCCGCGGTGATCAGCAGCGCCGACGTGACCTCGAACGCGAAGACGTAGTTGGTGAACAGCAGCCGGGCGATGCCCTGCACGTTCCCTTCGGCGTTGGCTTTGTCGAGGCCGGCTGCGGAGGTTTCCTCCAAAGCCCGGTACAGCCCGGCGCCCACCAGCCCGGCGAAGCCGAGGCCGAGCACGATCGCGGCGGTGCGCTGACCGCGCAGCGTCTCGATGAGCGAGTCCGAGGCGTCCCGGCCGACCAGCATGAGGACGAACAGGAACAGCATCATGATCGCGCCGGTGTAGACGATGATCTGCACCATGCCGATGAACGGACCCGCCTGCAGGACGTAGAACACCCCGAGGCAGAGCATGGTCAGGACGAGCCACAGCGCCGAGTGCACGGCGTTGCGGGCCCACACCATGCCGATGGCGCCGAGCAGCGCCAGCGGCGCCAGGATCCAGAAGGTCCACGCCTCGCCGCCGCCGACCGAGGCCGCCTCGGCGAGCACAGTCTGCGTGGTCATGCGCTGTCCCCCTTGGCCGCCTCGGCCCGCTGGGCCGCCTGCTCGGCGCCGGGGAACATCACGCCGGGGTGCTCCTCCACCCGGTACCGGCCGGGTCCCATCGGGGAGTGTTCCGCACCGGCGGACGTGCCCGGGTTGCTCAGCGCACCGACGTAGTAGTCCTTCTCGGACTCGCCCAGCCGCATGGGGTGCGGCGGCTGCTCCATGCCGGGCAGCAGCGGCGCGAGCAACTGCTCCTTGGTGAAGATCAGATCCTGCCGGTTGTCGCGGGCCAACTCATACTCGTTGCTCATCGTCAGCGACCGGGTCGGGCAGGCCTCGATGCAGAGCCCGCAGAAGATGCAGCGGGCGTAGTTGATCTGGTAAACGCTGGCGTACCGCTCACCCGGTGAGAACCGCTGGTCCTCGGTGTTGTCACCGCCCTCGACGTAGATCGCGTCCGCGGGACAGGCCCAGGCGCACAGCTCACAGCCGATGCATTTCTCCAGGCCGTCCGGGTGCCGGTTGAGGATGTGCCGGCCGTGGTAGCGGGGCGCCGACACCGGTGGCTTGAACGGATAGTCGGTGGTGACGACCTTCTTGAACATGTGCGAGAAGGTGACCCCGAATCCCTTGAACGGGTCGGTGATGCTTCCCATGTCACACCTCCTTCTCGTCGGTACGGACCGCCCCGCCGGACGCCTCGCCGGCGCCGACGTTCCGGCCGGCCGGCTCGCGCTCGGCGGCCACCCGCTTGAGCCGCGGGCTCGGCGGCACCTGCAGGTCCATCGGCGGCAACGGGAAGCTGCCCGGCGGGCGGGATCGCGCCTGCTCCTCCAACGACGGCGCCGCCGGCCGCTTGCGCTCCGGCCACAGCAGCGCGAGCAGCAGTACGGTCACCAGCGCGCCACCGATGATCGCGTAGCGGTACGGGGCCGACAGGTCCTCCTTCTGCAGCGTCCGCAGGCCGGCGAGCAGGAGGATCCAGACCAGGTTGATCGGCAGCAGGACCTTCCAGCCGAACCGCATGAACTGGTCGTAGCGCAGCCGCGGCAGCGTGCCGCGCAGCCAGACGAACCCGAACACCAGGGTGATCACCTTGCCGAAGAACCACAGCAACGGCCACCAGCCCGCGTTCGCTCCCGCCCAGAACTCGGTGATCGGCCAGGGCGCCCGCCAGCCCCCGAGGAACAGCGTCGTGGTGACCGCCGACATGGTCACCATGCCGACGTACTCCGAGAGCATGAACAGCGCGAACTTCAGCGAGCTGTATTCGGTCATGAAGCCGGCGACCAGCTCGGACTCCGCCTCGGGCAGGTCGAACGGCGCGCGGTTCGTCTCGCCGACCGTGGCGATGAAGAAGATGAGGAAGCTGGGCAGCAGCAGGATGGCGTACCAGCTGGGAGCGAAGAGGTGGAACCCGCCGAGCGAGGCCCACCGGTCACCGCCGGCCTGCGCGGCCACGATCCCACTCGTCGACATGGTGCCGGCGGTCATGAAGACCGCGACGATCGACAGTCCCATGGCGACCTCGTACGAGATCATCTGCGCGCTGGACCGGAGGCCGCCCAGCAGGGGGTACGGTGAGCCGGAGGCCCAGCCGCCCAGCACGACGCCGTACACGCCCATGGAGGAGCAGGCCAGCAGCACCAGGACGGCCACCGGCACGTCGGTGACCTGCAGCGGGCTGTGGTGGCCGAAGATGCTCACCATCGGCCCGAAGGGCACTACCGACAGCGCGGTCACCGCACAGATCACCGAGATCGTGGGCGCGAAGAAGTAGACCACCTTGTCGGCGGTCCGCGGCAGGATGTCTTCCTTGAACGCCATCTTCAGGCCGTCGGCCAGGGTCTGCAGCAGGCCGAACGGGCCTACCTGGTTGAGCCCGGGGCGCTGCGCCATGCGGGCCACCACCCGGCGTTCGAACCACACGCCGAGCAGGGTCGCGACCAGCCCGAAGGCGAACGCGAAGACGATCTTGATCAGCACCAGCCACCACGGGTCTTTGCCGAAGTCGGCCAGTGTCGGGTCCTGCGCCAGGGTTAGCGCGTTCATTCTTGTTGTCCTTCGCTCGCGACTGCGGGGCTGACTCGCTGCGCTCCCGCGCTCCTCGCGCTCACCGGCCTTGCCGTCCTTCGTTCCCGACGTTCAGTAGCGGACCGGGGCGACCGGCCGCGTCAGCGGCCTCGGTCCGTCCGGCCGCCAGCCGTACGACCGCGCCCGACGTCACGCCGAGGTTGCGGCGCACCGTCGAACCCGGCGAGTTGGTCGGCAGCCACACTACGCCCGGCGGCATGTCGGTGATCTCGGCCGGGAGTGTGATCGCGCCCCGGTCGGTGCCGACCGTGACCGGTTCGCCGTCGGTGACGCCGAGCGCCGTGGCGGTCTCCTTAGCGAGCCGCACCACCGGCAGACGCGCGGTGCCACCGAGGTATTCGTCGCCGTCGGTGAGGCTGCCCAGGTCGATCAGCTGGTGCCAGGTCGCCAGTAGGGCTTCGCCGTCGCCGACGGCCGGCGGGGCCACCGGGGCGACCCGCGGCGCGGCCGGCCGCTCGGCCCGGGACACCGGCAGCGAGCCCAGCTCGCGGCGGACACTGTTGACGTCGCCCGTTCCCAGCGAAACGCCGAGCTGAGCGGCGATGGCGTCCAACACCCGGCTGTCCGGCATGGCGGGGGTGGCGAGCACGGCCTCGAAGGGACGCAGCCGGCCCTCCCAGTCGATGAAGCTTCCGGCCTTCTCCACGACCGGCGCCACCGGCAGTACGACGTCGGCGCGGCGGGTGACCGCCGTGCCCCGCAGTTCCAGGCTGACCAGGAAGGGCACCCGGTCCAGCGCCTGCTCGGCCAGCCGCGGGTCGGCCAGGTCGGCCGGATCGACGCCGGCAACCACCAGCGCGCCGAGCTCGCCGGCGGCGGCCGCCGCGACGATCCCGTCGGTGTCCCGGCCGGGCTGGCTGGGAATGACCCCAGCGGCCACGTCCCAGGCCTCACCCAGCTCGGCC
>DASVMV010000013.1:0-4205 GCA_036384155.1 Micromonosporaceae bacterium | reverse complement strand
GGCGTTCAACCGGCCCGTCCGGTAACGACCGTGCAGGAATAGTGCTCTTACCTTCCGAGGTTGTCAGAGTCATGCCGGACACTGGTACCCGGAGGTGATTGGGTGAGCCACCCGATGAATGGCTGGACCATGCTGCGGTCGATGCGCGACCGCGACAGCGTGGCGGCGCACCGGCTCAAGCGGGGCACGGCTCGGCGGATCCTCGCGTTCGCCCGACCCTACCGGCGCGACATCAGTGTCTTCCTCGTCACCGTCGTGTTGGCCGCCGTCATCGGCGTCGCGACGCCGGTGCTGGCCGGTGACGTCGTCAACGCCATCACCCGTGGCGGCGCCGAGGCAGGCGCCACTGTGGTGCGGCTCGCTCTGTTCATCGCCGCCCTGGCCGTCGCCGACGCGCTGTTGTCGCTCGCGCAGCGGTGGTACTCGGCCCGCATCGGCGAGGGCATCATCTTCAATCTGCGCACCCAGGTCTACGACCACGTGCAGCGGATGCCGCTGCAGTTCTTCACCCGCACCCAGACCGGCGCGCTGGTAAGCCGGCTCAACAACGACGTGCTCGGCGCGCAGCGCGCCTTCACGTCCACCCTGTCCGGTGTGGTCAGCAACGTCATCCAACTGGTGCTCACGGCCGCGGTGATGTTCACCCTGTCGTGGCAGATCACCGTGCTGTCGTTGGTGCTCTTGCCGATCTTCATCATTCCGGCGCGTCGGGTGGGCCGCCGCCTCGCCGAGATCACGCGGGAGTCCTACAACCTGGACGCGAAGATGAACGCGACCATGACCGAGCGGTTCGGGGTGGCCGGCGCGCTCCTGGTCAAGCTCTTCGGCAAGCCCGACGTCGAGGCGGCCCGCTTCGCCGAGCGGGCCGAGCGGGTCCGCGACATCGGCATCCAGTCCGCGATGTACTCCCGGACGTTCTTCGTGGCCATGCTGCTGGTGGCGTCGCTCGCGCAGGCGTTGACGTACGGGCTGGGCGGCTGGCTCGCGGTCACCGGGCAGGTCACCGCCGGCACGGTGGTGACGCTCGCGTTGCTGCTCACCCGCCTCTACGGACCGTTGACCGCGCTGTCCAACGTCCGGGTCGACGTGATGAGCGCGCTGGTGTCGTTCGACCGGGTGTTCGAGGTCCTCGACCTCGCGCCCACGATCGCCGAGAAGCCCGGCGCGGTCGACGTGCCACGGGGTAACGGTCGGCTGGAGTTCGACGATGTGCGGTTCCGCTATCCCTCGGCCGCCGAGGTGTCGCTGGCCTCGTTGGAAGACGTCTCCGCCCTCGACCGCACCGTCGGCGAACCGGTGCTGCGTGGCGTGTCATTCACCGTGGAGCCGGGCGAGATGGTCGCCCTCGTCGGCCCGTCCGGCGCCGGTAAGTCGACCACCTCCATGCTGGTCTCCCGGGTGTACGACGTGACCTCGGGCGCCGTACGAGTGGGTGGGGTCGACGTCCGCGACGCCACCTTCGCATCGCTGCGCGACGAGATCGGCGTAGTCACCCAGGACTCGCACCTGTTCCACGAGACCATCGCCGAAAATCTCCGGTACGCCAAGCCCGACGCCACCGACGACGAGCTGTGGGCCGCGCTGGCCGGCGCGCAGATCCGCGAACTGGTTCGCTCGCTGCCGGATGGGCTCGACACGGTTGTCGGCGAGCGCGGCTACCGGTTCTCCGGCGGGGAAAAGCAGCGCATTGCCATTGCTCGCCTGCTGCTCAAGGCGCCATCGATCGTGATTCTCGACGAGGCCACCGCCCACCTCGACTCCGAGTCCGAGGCCGCAGTGCAGCGGGCCCTGTCGGTGGCGCTGACCGGCCGCACCGCCCTGGTCATCGCGCATCGGCTGTCCACCGTGCGCGACGCGGACCAGATCCTGGTGCTCGACGAGGGCCGCATCGTCGAGCGGGGCCGCCACGACGAGCTGGTGGCCGCCGGCGGCCTGTACGCCGAGCTCTACCGCACCCAGTTCGCGGTGGTCGACTCGCCGCCGGCGCCGTACGCCGACGCGGTCGGGCCGGAGCCGGTAGTCACTGTAGCCACCCGCGAGTACGAGCAGCCCTAGCCGGAGTGGAGCCGCTCAGCGAGAGGCCGCTACACCTCGGCCGAGCGGATGCGAGCCAGCAAGGTGCACCCAGTGGGTGCCGTACCGCTCGCGCACTGCCGGTGGGGCGCCAGTCGCCTCCAGTGGCGCCGCTCGTTACGGCGGCGATCTGGTGGCGATCTCCGGAGAGGTGGCCGGTGAGCCCGAGAGTCGTGACTCGAGAGGGCCTACCGCTTGAGGGCGTCGCGCAGCTTCGCGAACTCGGCCGCGAGCTGATTCAGCGAAAAGTGCGCGTTCAATCCGCTGGGGTTGGGCAGGACCCACACCGCCGACGTACCGACGAGGCGGTCCTGCGGTCCGACAGCCGCGTCCGGTTCGCCAAAGGCGATCCGGTACGCGGTGACCCCGACCACGGCCAGCCAACGGGGAGCGTACCGCTCCGTCTTGTCGGCCAGCCGACGCCCGCCCTCCACGAGTTCGGCGACGGTCAGCTCGTTGGCCCGGGCGGTAGCGCGCGGCGCCACGTTGGTGATGCCGATCCCGTAGCCGGGCAGCTCGTCCTGCTCCCAGGGTTGGATCAGCCGCGGAGTGAATCCGGCCCGGTGCAGTGCCAGCCAGAAGCGGTTGCCCGGACGGGCGAAGTGGTGACCGGTCGCCGCGGAGTAAAGGCCCGGATTGATCCCGCTGAACAGCACCGCCAGGCCCGGAGCGATCACGTCTGGGATCGTCCGTCCGGCCGCCGCGGCCACCTCCGCCGGTCTCGGCCGGCGCGCCGGTGGTCTCAACGGCTGTCGGCCCACTCGAGAACGATATCGGCCACGCCTTCCGGGTCGACGATCTGGTGCAGGTGCCACCTGGGGCCAGTACGGCGAATCGCCCAGGACACGTCGCTGTCCGCCAGGACCAACAGGGGACCGGGCATCACAGGCCGCGGATCATGCCGCCGTCGACGATGATCGCCGAGCCGGTGACGTAGCTCGCTGCGGGGGAGAGGGCGAAGGCGGCCACCCGCCCGAACTCGGCCGGGTCACCGATCCGGCGCAGCGGGATCGACGCCACCGCCTCCGCACGGGCCCGGTCGGGGTCGCCGGTCGCCGCGAAGAGTTCCTGGTTGCGCTCGGTGAGGATCCGTCCGGGCAGCAGGCTGACGAACCGGAGTCCGCGCGGTCCGAACTCGTCGGCCATGTCCTTGGCCACCCCGGCGAGGCCCGGCCGCAGCCCGTTGGAGATGCCCAGCCCGGCGATCGGGCTGCGGGCCGACGAGGACAGCACGAAGGCCACCGCGCCGCCCTCGGGCAACGCGGCGGCGAAGGTGCGGGCGGCCCGCACCGCGCCGAGGAAGACCGTTTCGAACGAACCCCGCCACTGCTCATCGGTGACGCTGGCCGCGGTGCCGTGCGGCGGACCGCCCACCGAGATGAGGGCACCGTCGAACCGGCTGAAGCGGTGGCGCGCCATGTCGACGAGCCGGTTCGCCGTGTCCTGCTCGGCAAGGTCGGCCGTGACGGCCACCGCCCGATCGGGTCCTCCGAGCCGCTCGGCGGCCGCGACCGCGCGCTCGGCATCGCGGGAGGAGATGACCACTCGGGCGCCGTCGGCCACGAGGCACTCTGCGGTGGCGTATCCGAGGCCACGGGAGGCGCCCGTGAGGACGTACACCCGGCCGGCAAGTCCGAGATCCATGTGCCGATCCTGCCCTACGACGACGCCGGCCGGGAGGGGCGGAACGTCCGTGCCCGGCCGGCGAGCTGGATCACAAGGGAGCCGCCGGCGATCCGGGCGGCCGGCAGCCGGCGGCGACGTGGCGCGGAGGCGCCGTCGTAGTGCCAGCACGCCTCGCGGGCCGCCAGCTCTTCAGCGGCGGGGTCGGCCAACTGGCCGCCCGCGCGCAATGTGCGGGCGAGATCCCAGCCGTCGCGCAGGCCGCCCTGGGGAGGTTTACCCTCCGCCCACCGGGTGAACGCCGATGGCCACCGCGCGCCGAGTCCGGCCATTAGGGCCGGCCAGTACCGGGCCACCTCGCCGGCCCGCTTGCGCAGCAGCGCCTCCCGGGTGATCCCGACGAGGCGGCCGTCGAAGCCGGCCGGTACGGGCGCGCCGGCCACCAGCGCGGCGACCAGCGCGCGTTGCCGCGTTGCGAGGTCGCCGCTCATGTCACCGCCGGATAGCCG
>DASVMV010000012.1:0-1521 GCA_036384155.1 Micromonosporaceae bacterium | reverse complement strand
GTACGGCATTGTCCCGTACGCCGACATCGACCCGACCCTGGCGGCCGGCCTGGCGTACGCGGTGATGTTCGGCGCGATGTTCGGCGACGTCGGCCACGGGGCGCTGCTCCTGCTGGGCGCGCTCCTCATCCGGTCCGGCCGATGGCGCCGGTTGGCGGCGCTGCGGCCGCACTGGCTGCTGGTCGCCGCCGCCGCGGTCGCGGCGATCGGGTTCGGGTTCGCGTACGGCGAGTGCTTCGGCCCGACCGGCTGGGTGCCCGGCGGGCTGGTGGATCCGATGCAGCAACCGGTGCCGCTGCTGCTGGCCGGCATCGCGCTCGGCGCGGTGCTCCTGGGTGGCGCGTACGCCCTCGGCACCACGAACCGGATGCGTGAGGGCGGCTGGGCCCTCGCCCTGTACGCCCCGTCGGGCGCCGCCGGAGCCCTGCTCTTCGTGGCCGCTGGCCTCGGCGTCGGCGCCTGGTACTGGCACGCCGGTTGGGTGGGCATCGCAGCGGCCACGTTGGCCGCAAGCGGTCTGGTCCTGGCATTTGTCGGGCTGTTCGCGCGGGCCGGCGGCGGCGCGTCGGGCGTCCTTCAGGCCACGATCGAGACATTCGACCTGCTGATCCGCCTGGGCGCCAACGTGGTGTCGTTCGCCCGCCTCGCGGCGTTCGGCCTCACCCACGCGGTGCTGACCTGGGTCGTGTGGGATGCCGCGGGCGCCGTGTGGGCTGCGGGAACCGCCGGCGCGGTCGCCGCCGTCGCCGTCTTCCTGGTGGGCAACGCCGCGGCGTTCGGCCTGGAGGCGCTGGTCGCCGGCATCCAGGCGCTGCGGCTGGAGTACTACGAGCTCTTCTCCCGGGTGTTCCAGCTCGAAGGGCGCCCGTTCCGGCCGTGGCACGTACCCACGGACGTGCCCCAATCGTCAAAGGAGGCATCATGTCCGCCTGGCTCCTCGCCGCTCCAATCCTCGTCGGCGGTTGCCTCGGTGCTGTCGCGCTGACCCGGCGGCGCGGTCCCGCGGCGGTCCGCGTCGTGCTCGGGGCCGCGGCCATCCTGCTGGTGGCCGGGCTGGTCGTGGCGGGCGTCGCGGTTTTCGGCGCGCCAGCGCTCGCCGGCGATGTCACCTCCGCGGCCGCACCGGCCGACTCCACGACCGGCGCGGGCGGCATGGCGCTGCTCGCCGCGTCGATCGCGATCGCGGGGTCGTCGATCGGTGCGGCGATCGCGGTGGCGTACACCGGCGCAGCAGCCATCGCCGCGATGAGCGAACGTCCCGAGCTGTTCGGGCGCGCCATGGTGATCGTCGGGCTGGCCGAGGGCATCGCGATCTACGGACTCATCGTGGCGATCATCCTCATCGGACGGGCGTGACGCGATGGCGACCGTGGCAGTCATCGGTTCGGACGCCCTGGTGTGCGGCTACCGCCTCGCCGGCGTAGCGGTTTTGGTTGCCGAGACGCCGCAGGAGGTTCGGGCGGCATGGCGACAGGTGCCTCCGGACGCCGCAGTGGTCATCCTCACCGCGGCCGCAGCCGC
>DASVMV010000011.1:0-1570 GCA_036384155.1 Micromonosporaceae bacterium | reverse complement strand
AGGTCGCCGAGACCGCGCCCTGGCTGGCCGCGCACATGGACGTCAACGCCATCGACCTCACCGGCGTGACCGACCACGAGTTGGCCGCCTCACTCGAAGAGGCGGCGGCCGGCAACCTCAAGCGCGTCCTGCGCCCACCGGCCACCACACCGGACTGGACCGCCGACCCCGGCATCACCCGGATGACCGTGCTCCTGGAGACCAAGACCGTCTGGCACCCCAAAGGGGTGTGAGTCTCGGCCCGCCGGAACCCCGTCCGCCGAACGGTTTGATGATCAGCCGGTCGCGCGACCGGCCGTCGTACTACAGCGGGTAGGATTGGTCCGTGACGCGGCTGGGGGATCTCGAACGTGCGGTGATGGACGTGCTGTGGGACCGTTCCCCGGCCGGCGGGGTCACCGTTCGAGATGTGGCCGAGCGGCTGCAGGACCGCGAGCTGGCGTACACGACCGTCATGACCGTGCTGGACCGGCTCGCCGGCAAGAGCATGGTGGAGCGCGAGCGCGAGGGCCGTGCCTGGCGGTACCGGCCTACGGCCACGCGGGAGGCGTACATCGCGCAGCTGATGCTCGATGCGCTCGACCTGTCGCCCAGCCGCGACGCGGCCCTGGTGCGGTTCGCCCGGTCGGTGACCGGCACCGAGGCCGAGGTGCTGCGGACGGCCCTCAACGACCAGGCCACGGACCGGTAGGGCCGGACCGGCATGGCGTACGTCGCGCACTTCGCCGGCGCGATGGTGGCGTGCTACCTCCTCGCCCGTCTGCTCGCCCGCTCGACGTGGACCTGGTACGTGCCCGGCATCGCCATCCTCTGCTTCCAGGCGGTCGGGCTGGCGCTCGGCCTGTCGGCGATCGGGCTGCCGCTCGCCGCCGGATTGTCGGCGTACGACGAGGGCGTGCTCCGGGCGCTGGTGCGCCTGCTCAGCGACGTGGCTCGTGGCGCCCTGCCCGCCGGGATCGGAGTCGGGGATCTCGCGCTGATCGGCATGGGGATCGGGATCGCCGCCACGCTGCTGGGATCACTCGGCCGCAGCCTGCTGGTCGCGCTGCGGGCCCAGCGGCGGCACCGCGACCTGCTCACCCTGGTCGCCCGCGACGATCCGGCCGCACCCGGCGTTCTCGTGCTCGACCATCCGTGCGCCGCCGCTTACTGCCTACCGGGACTACGCCCCCAGGTCGTGGTCAGCGCGGGCACGCTGGGCCTGCTCGACCGCGCCCAACTGGCGGCTGTTCTCACCCATGAACGGGCGCACGCCGCCGAGCGGCACGATCTGGTGCTGCTTCCGTTCACCGCGCTGTGCCGGGCGCTGCCCGGGGCGCGCTGGGTCGGCACCGCCCGGGAGAGCGTCGCGCTGCTGGTCGAAATGCGGGCCGACGACAAGGCCCGCCGCCGGCATCAGGACGCCCCGCTGGCGGCCGCTCTGCTGCGCTTCGCCGAGGCGCCGGCCCGGCTGACTCCGCCCGGGGCGCTCGGCGTCGCCGACGCCCACCTGGACGCGCGGGTGCAGCGGCTGCTGGTGTCCCGCCGCCCGTCGCGGCTGTGGGGCGCGGCGACCCAGGCGGGCGCCGCG
>DASVMV010000010.1:0-3948 GCA_036384155.1 Micromonosporaceae bacterium | reverse complement strand
CCCAGGACACCAAGGACATCACCACCCTCGGCCGGGGCGGTTCGGACACCACCGCCGTGGCCTTGGCGGCGGCGCTCCGGGCTGACGTCTGCGAGATCTACACCGACGTGGACGGTGTCTTCACGGCCGATCCGCGGATCGTCCCGAACGCCCGCCACATCAAGCAGATCACGTACGAGGAGATGCTCGAGCTCGCGGCCTGCGGGGCGAAGGTCCTGATGCTGCGCTGCGTCGAGTACGCTCGCCGATTCGGCATGCCGATCCACGTGCGCTCGTCGTACTCGTACAACACCGGCACTATGGTCACCGGATCGATGGAGGATCTTTCCGTGGAGCAGGCGCTGATCACCGGGGTAGCCCACGACCGCAGCGAAGCGAAGATCACGATAGTCGGCGTTCCCGACGAGCCGGGTGCCGCCGCCCGGATCTTTGGAACGGTGTCGGCGGCGGAGATCAACATCGACATGATCGTGCAGAACGTCTCCACCGTCACGACCGATGCGGCCGGCGCCGGTCGGTTCACCGACATCTCGTTCACGCTGCCGAAGACCGACGGCCCCACTGCCATGGCCGCGCTCAGCAAGATCCAGGCGGCGGTGAAGTTCAACGGCCTGCTCTACGACGACCACGTCGGTAAGTTGTCTCTCGTCGGTGCGGGCATGCGCTCCCACCCGGGCGTAGCGGCCACTTTCTTCGCCGCTCTCGGCGACGCCGGGGTCAACATCGAGATGATCTCCACCTCCGAGATCCGGGTCTCGGTCGTCTGCCGCGACACCGACCTGGACGCGGCCGTACGGGCGGTGCACGACGCGTTCGACCTGGGTGGCACCGAGGAAGCCGTCGTCTACGCCGGCACTGGGAGGTAGTCCATGGCGAAGCTGCCCACCCTGGCCGTGGTCGGGGCGACCGGGGCGGTCGGCACCGTGATGTGCGACCTGCTGACCTCCCGCAAGAACGTCTGGGGCGAGATCCGGCTGCTCGCCTCCGCCCGGTCGGTCGGGCGGAAGGTGCCGTGCCGCGGCGAGGAACTCACCGTCCAGGCGCTGACCCCAGAGGCGTTCGACGGGGTGGATGTCGCCATGTTCGACGTGCCGGACGAGGTGTCCCTCCGGTGGGCGCCGGTGGCGGCGGCCCGGGGCGGCGTCGTGGTCGACAATTCCGGGGCGTTCCGCATGGACCGCGACGTCCCGCTGGTCGTACCGGAGATCAATCCCGAGCAGGTACGCAAGCGGCCCCGCGGCATCATCGCCAACGCCAACTGCACCACCCTGACCATGATCATGGCGGTCGCGCCGCTGCACCGCGAGTACGGCCTGCGGGAACTGGTCGTCTCCTCGTACCAGGCGGTGTCGGGCGCCGGGCAGGCCGGGGTCGACGTCCTCCACGACCAGCTCACCAAGATCGCAGGTGATCGGCTGCTCGGGTCGCGCCCCGGCAACGTCCGCCAGGCCCTCGGCGACGACCTGGGCCCGTTCCCGGCGCCGGTGGCCCTCAACGTCGTGCCATGGGCGGGCTCGCTCCAGGACGGCGGATGGTCGTCCGAGGAGCTGAAGCTTCGCAACGAGACGCGCAAGATCCTCGGGCTGCCGGACCTCAAGGTCTCGGCCACGTGCGTCCGGGTGCCCGTCGTCACCGGGCACTCGGTGGCCGTACACGCGGTCTTCGCAGCCGAGGTCGACGCCGAGGCGGCCCGCGAGGCGTTGCGCAACGCACCCGGCGTCATCCTGGTCGACGACCCGGCGGCCGGCGAGTTCCCGATGCCGATCGACGCCGTGGGCACCGACCCGTCGTGGGTGGGTCGCATCCGGCGGGCGGTCGACGACCCGCGCGCGCTCGACCTCTTCGTCACGGGTGACAACCTGCGCAAGGGCGCTGCGCTCAACACCGCACAGATCGCCGAGTTGCTGGCCGCCGAGTTCGTCGCGGCCCGCTGAGCCAGCTCCGCTGACGCCGTGGGCGCCGATCAGAGCGCGGCGAGACGTACGCCGTCCCGGCCCTCCCGCTTGACCTCGTAGAGCGCCGCGTCGGCTCGGCGCAGCGTGTGCTCCGCCGGCTCGCCGTCATTTCGCATGGCCACCCCGACGCTGATGGTCCGCCCGGCCTGCCGCGCCGCCAGGGCCAGCCGCTCGGCGATCCGTACCGCCTCCTCCGGCTGCGGCACCTCGACCACCGCGACGAACTCGTCGCCGCCGATCCGGTACAGCTCGTCGCCCTGCCGCAGCGCCGCCTCCAGCGCCCGTGCCAGGCCGACGAGCAGCTCGTCGCCGGCCTGGTGGCCGTACGTGTCGTTGACCGTCTTGAACTCGTCCACGTCGATGGCCAGCAGGGCGGTGCGGCCGGGGGTTGCCGCGGCGATCCGCTCCCCGAACGGGCCGTGGTGGCGCAGCCCGGTGAGCGGATCGGAGCTGGCCCGCTCCCGCAGCTCGTGCAGGGTGCGGAGCCGGTCGAGGCAGGTCCATGCCTGGGCCGCGAGCAGTTCCATCAGGTTCACGGTGGTGGGATTGGGCCGCAGTCGTCGGTCGTCGGCGACCAGGAGAACGCCGCCACGGTCCGCCGGCCCCACCGGCACGGCGACAAGCGTACGGACGCCCGCGCCCACCAGGATGTCGTACCCGGCGGCCGGCGGCGGCCCGACCTCGCCGAGGGTGTACGAGGCGCCGTGCCGGTGGGCCAGCCGCATCAGCTCCGCGAGCGCTCGCTGGCTGCTGTCGGCCAGTCGGGACCGCATGCGGGCCTCCAGCTCTCCCGGGACGACCGTCGGCGACCCGACGTAGATCCCGCGTGGGCCGGCCAGCAGCAGGACCGCGGCGGCGAGCTCGGACACGTCCCGGGCGGCCTCGATCGCCGCAGCCATGAGGTCCCACTCGGTCGAGGCGTTGGTGAATGCGACGGCGTGCCGGAGCAGCTTCTCGCTGTGGCTCTCGCCCGGCTTGCCGCCGAGCTGGTCGATGCGGGCGCCGAGCCGGCCGGCGAACTCCTCGGCGGTCCGCCGCCATTCCTCAAGATCGACGGGGTGGTTCCACTCCAGATTGAGCACGCCGATCGACCGTCCCGCCCGGTCGAGGATCGGCGTGCAGATCTCCGCCTCGACATCGGGGTCCAGCGGAATGTAGTCCGGGTCACGGGCGACGTCGGTGATGGTTTCGGTCTTGCCGGAGGCGAAGACCCGGCCGGACACGCCGGAGCCCGGGGCGACGCTGGAGAAGACGTGCCAGGAGCCGGTGGCGGCGACGCAGCGCAGTCGGTCGTTGACCTGCAACAGCACCGCGACGGTGCCGGAGACATGGCGGCCGATTGACGACACCGCTTCGCGGCATGCCTCGGTCGTGGTCGCGGCGAGGGCCAGGCGGGCCGTCAGGTCCTCGACGAGGCGTTGGTGGTCGAGAGGCATTCGCTTCCGAAGTCGTAGGTCCGGGCAGTTCGGGGCAGAGCGGCGCGATCAAGCGTACTCATGGTGCCGGGCGGGTCACGCCGCGATGCGTTCGACAAAGCTGGGCGTCCCGCCGTCTCGTTGACGGGCTCGTCAGGTCAGCCCCGGATCTTGACGCAGCAGAAGCCGGGCTGGGGTCCGAGCTCCGCGGTCGGTCCCGGGGCGTCGAGCCCCGCGATGACCCCGCCGATGAGCGCCAGGTTCATCCCGCAGACCAGTGCCGGGTGCCGGGTCGCCAACCGATCGAAGGGGCAGTTTGCCAGTAGGATCTCCCGATCGGAGATGCGGGGTTCGTATCCGTGTCGGGCGAGCACGCGCGCCACGCTCACCAGGTTGTCGGGACGCCGACCAGAGGCGCCGCCGGGAGCGCCGCCCGTGCTTTCATCCGCGGCGGCCGCAGCGAGGCGTCGACCCTCCGCATCCGCGGCGTGTCGCACGGCGTCCGCGATCGGCACGCCGTCGTTCGACGACCGGTCGATGGCCGTCGCCAACAAGTCGCCGGCCAGGTCATAGCGACG
>DASVMV010000009.1:0-2752 GCA_036384155.1 Micromonosporaceae bacterium | reverse complement strand
GTCACGGTGCCGGCGGCGACCGTCGCCACGAGTGCGCCGAGCGCCCCGGCGCGGAGCAGGTTGACCAGGACGATGAGTCGCCGCCGGTCGAGCCGGTCGACGTACGCCCCGCTGACCAGGGAGAACAACAGCCATGGGAGTTGCTGGACGAACACGGCGCCGGCAACCAGCGCCGGATCGGCGGTGATTGAGGCGATGAGCAGCGGACCGGCGGCCATGGTGATCCCGTCGCCGAGATTGGAGATGGCCGAGGCGCTCCAGAGTTTTCCGAAGTCCGCGCCGAGACGCGCGGTGGTACGGGCACGCAAAAGGACTCCTCGAGAGGGAGAGCGGTCGTGGTGTCGGCGACCGCCTCGCGGCGAGGAGCACCGGCCGCGGGCTTGCGGGCCCGCGGTTCGTCAACGCAGCAGGGTGCCCTCGCGCGAAGCGGTGAGCGTGCCCGTGTCGAGGCGCATCGGTACCTCCCGTGGATCGAGATTCAGCAGAGGCTATCCGTACCGGCCCGTCCGGCCCAGCCGTTATCCCGTCAGGGGGAGGCGGTGCGGGTCGGCCGGGAGCGCAACTCGGCGACGTAGTCGTCCGGAGCGCCGGCCCGCTCGGCGGCGTTGGCGAGTTCGGAGAGGTACCAGCTGGTGGGTAGGCCGCCCTCGTACCCGTCGAACACGTAGAGCCACGCGGTGACCTCGCCATCCAGCGTGGCGACGCGCACGTGCAGCTTGCGGTACTTGCCGGCGGCGACGCCCTCGACCTCGTCCAGCTGCGCGGCGTCCCTGGGGTGTACGTCATACAGCGCCACGAACACCCGGTCGCCCGGGGACTCCACGACCGTGCTCACGGCGCCTTCCCAGCCGATCTCGCCTTCGCCGGCGAAGGTGAGCCGCCAGCCTTCCAGCCAGCCGGTGTCGACCATGGGCGAATGCGGACAGTAAGCACGCATCCGTGCGGGATCGAGGTTTGAGCCGTACGCGGCGTAATGACGCACGGCGATGACGATAGCCCGGCCGGCGGGTAGGGGAGAATACGGCTGTGCGTGTCGGAGCGACTGGGGGCGAAATGAGCGGGATTGTGATCATTGGCGGCGGGCCGGCGGGGTACGAGGCGGCCTTGGTTGCCGCCCAACTCGACGCCGACGTCACCGTGGTCGAGGCGGAGGGCGCGGGCGGTGCCTGCGTACTGTCCGACTGCGTCCCGTCCAAGACGTTCATCGCCAGCTCGGCCGTGGTGACCGGGTACCGGGACACCGAGGAGTTCGGCGTGCATTCCGGGGGGCTGCGGGCGGTGCGGGTCGACGCCCCGGCGGTGCACGGGCGGGTGAAGCGGCTCGCGCTGGCCCAGTCCGCTGATATCCACGCCAAACTGGTCAAGGCCGGCGTGACCGTGGTCCAGGGTAGGGCGCAACTCGGCGAAGACACGCTCGGTCACACCCATCAGATTCGGGTAACGCCGACCGGCGGTGACTCTGCGTACTCGATCGACGCCGCCACCGTCCTGGTGGCCACCGGTGCGACGCCCCGCGTGCTGCCGACCGCCGTACCGGACGGGGAGCGGATCCTCACCTGGCGGCAGATCTACGACCTGGCCGACCTGCCCGATCACCTGATCGTGATCGGCTCCGGGGTCACCGGGGCCGAGTTCGCCAGCGCCTACCTTGCGATGGGGGTGGACGTGACCCTCGTCTCCAGCCGCGACCGGGTCATGCCGCACGAGGACGCCGATGCCGCCATGGCGATCGAAGGCGTGTTCCGCGCGCGGGGAATGTCCATCCTCAGCAACTCCCGGGCCGAGGCGGTCCGGCGGACCGGCGACGGGGTCGAGGTGGTTCTCTCCGACGGGCGGGTGGCGTACGGGTCACACGCGCTGATGGCGGTCGGCTCGGTGCCGAACACCGCCGACCTCGGCCTGGCCGAGTACGGCGTGACCGTCGCGCCCGGCGGCTACGTGACGGTCGACCGGGCGTCGCGGACGAACGTCCCCGGGATCTACGCGGCCGGCGACTGCACGGGCGTGCTGCCGCTGGCCAGCGTCGCGGCCATGCAGGGACGGATCGCCATGTGGCACGCGCTGGGCGAGGCGGTGCAGCCGCTGCGGCTGCGTACCGTCTCCGCGAACGTCTTCACCGATCCGGAACTGGCCACGGTCGGCGTATCGCAGAATGAGGTCGACTCGGGCAAGGTGCCGGCCCGTCAGGTGATGCTGCCACTGGCCGGGAACGCCCGGGCGAAAATGGACGACCTGCGCGACGGCTTCATCAAGCTCTTCTGCCGTCCGGCCAGCGGCCAGATCGTCGGTGGTGTCGTGGTGGCACCCAAGGCGAGTGAGCTGATCCTGCCGATCACCATGGCGGTGGAGAACCACCTGACCGTCGACCAGCTCGCTCATAGCATCACGATCTACCCGTCGCTGTCCGGATCGATCGCCGAGGCCGCCCGCCAGCTGATGCTGCACGGCCTCGAGTAACGCTGGGACGCTACGTCGTTCCAAGATCGCGCTCTATCCAGGAAGGAGCGGTGTCAGTCCCGCGCGAGGGGACACTTTCCGGGAAGGAGCGCGATCTTGGGTACGAAGCATGCGCGATCTTGGCGCCAAACCTCCTGGCCGCGGGTTCCCGCGTTGTCGTACTGTTATGGCATGCGCAGCGCATCGATGACGACGACGCCGGGTCATCCCGGCGCCGCTCGCTGACGCTGCTGTCACCGACAAGCCCCGGGGCCGACCGCCGCCGGGGCTTTCGCTGTGACGCCTGCGACTCACC
>DASVMV010000008.1:0-9495 GCA_036384155.1 Micromonosporaceae bacterium | reverse complement strand
CGACCGGATCGTGCTGGTCCGGCAGGGCCGGATCGTCGCCGACGGCACGACCGCCGAGGTCAAGGCGCTCGCTTCGGGCCGGGTGGTGCGGGCCACGCTGCCTGGAGCCGATCAGATCTGGCTGACCGGCCTGCCAGGGGTCGACTCGGTCGAGGTGCGCGGCGACACCGTGCTGCTGCGGGCGAGCGACTCCGACGCGGTGGCCCGGCGCCTGCTGACCGAGACCGCGGCCCGGGACCTGGAGATCACCTCGCGCAACCTCGAAGACGCCTTTATCGCCCTGACCACGGCCGAGACGATCGGAGCCTGAAATGACCACTGCCACTCTGCACGTACCGCCGCGGCAGCGCCCGCGGCTGGGCGGCTTCACGGTGACGAACCTGCTGCTGGAGATCCGCCGGGTGCTGCGCAACCGCCGTACGTTGGTCTTCATCCTGATCATGCCGGCGCTGTTCTTCCTCCTCTTCGGCCTGCCGCACAAGGGAGAGTCGCTCGACAACGGCCAACCGGTGACCGCGTACATCATGATCAGCCTGGCCGTGTACGGCGCGATGGTCGCCACCACGAGCGGCGGCGCCATGGTCGCGGTCGAACGCGCGCTGGGCTGGAGCCGGCAGTTGCGGCTGACTCCGCTTCAGCCGGCGGCGTACGTGGCCACCAAGGTGCTGACGGCCATGACGCTCGGCCTGCTCGCCGTCGTGGTGGAGTTCGCCGTGGGTGCCGCGTCCGGAACGCGCCTCCCGGCACACGTCTGGCTGCTCGCCGGGCTGGCGGCCTGGCTCGGCTCGCTGGTCTTCGCGGCGTTCGGGCTCTTCGTCGGCTATCTGGCCCCGGCCGAGAACGTCATGCAGTTCCTCGGGCCGATCCTCGCCATCCTCGCGATGTTCGGCGGCCTGTTCGTACCGCTCCAGGTCCTGCCGGACGTCATGCAGCAGATCGCGAAGTTCACCCCGGTCTACGGCATCGGCGAGATCGCCCGCAGCCCGCTGACCGGGTCCGGCTTCACCGCCACCGCGGTGGCCAACGTCCTGCTGTGGACGGCGGCGTTCGGCGTTGGCGCGGCGCGGCTGTTCCGCCGCGACACCCGGCGGGTATGACCGCGAGGCACCCGGCTGGCGGGCGCACTCGGCCGGCTAGCGTGAACTCCGTGAATGCGCCCTCACGCCGGCCCCGTTGGACTGGCCGTCGCCAACGAGATCTCGCCTGGCTGCTCGGCGCCGTTTGGCTGTTCTACCTGTGGCACCCGCTCGGCGCCGCGTGGCGACACCCACCCGGTGTCGAGCGGGACCTGGCCATTGCCGCGCTGGTCGCCTTCGGGGTCCTCTACGTCCTGGTGTTCGCCTCGGTTCGCCGGGCGCGGTGGGCGGGCCGCCGGATCCGGCCCGGGCGGGCCTGGGCCGCCCTCGCGGCGATGCTCGGCCTCGGCGCGCTCGCCGTTCCCGGTGCCGGCCATGCCTCGCTGGTGACCCTGGTCTACGTCACGGCGGCCGCGGTCATCCTGATGCCGCGGCCGGTCGGGTTGGCGGTGGTCGCTGTTCTGGCGGCCATTCCCGTGCTCGCGCCGTTGATCATTCCGGCCTGGGCGCCCGAGTCCGGGGTGGGCTTCGCTGTCCTGCTCGCCGCGTTCGCGAGCTACGGCGTCACCAGACTCGCCGAGCGCAATGCCGAGCTGGAGGCGGCGCAGGACGAGATCCATCGGTTGGCGGTGGCGCAGGAGCGCGAACGCGCCGCCCGCGACCTGCACGACATCCTCGGGCATTCGCTGACCGTCATCGCCGTGAAGGCCGAGCTCGCCGGCCGGCTGTTGGAGGTCGAGCCGTCGCGGGCGGCCGGCGAGGTGGCCGACCTGGAACGGCTCGCCCGCGAGGCGCTCGCCGACGTCCGGCGCACCGTCGGGGCGTACCGCGAGGTGACGCTGGCCACCGAGTTGGCCAGCGCGCGATCGGCATTGGCGGCCGCCGGCGTGGCGGCCGACCTGCCCACCGCGATCGCCGACCTGCCGCCCCCGCGCAGCGAGTTGTTCGGGTGGGCGGTGCGGGAAGGGGTGACCAACGTGGTCCGGCACAGCGGTGCCCAACGGTGCACGATCCGGATCGACCCCGACCGGGTCGAGGTGGTCGACGACGGCCGCGGCCCGGCCCCAGAGGTGGGGCCGGCGGGCGGCGGGTACGGCCTGCGCGGCCTGCGCGAGCGGGCCGAGCGGATGGGCGGCCAGCTGACCGTCGGGCGGCCAACGCCGGACCCCGGCTTCCTGCTCCGCGTCAGCCTGCCCGAGGGGACCGGATGACCGAACCGATCCGGCTCCTCCTCGCCGACGACCAGGCCCTGGTGCGGGGCGCCCTGGCCGCGCTGCTCTCCCTGGAGTCCGATCTGACCGTGGTCGCCGAGGTCGGCCGGGGCGACGAGGTCGTGGAAGCGGCCCGGCGTTCCCGACCGGCCGTCGCGCTGCTCGACGTGGAGATGCCGGGCCTGGACGGGATCGCCGCGACGGCCGCGCTGCGCGAGGCGGTCCCCGAATGCCGGGTCCTGGTGGTCACCACGTTCGGCCGGCCGGGTTACCTCCGCCGAGCGATGGAGGCCGGCGCGAGCGGCTTCGTCGTCAAGGACACGCCGGCCCGGCAACTGGCGGACGCCGTACGCCGGGTGCACGCCGGGCTCCGGGTGGTCGACCCGTCGCTGGCGGCGGAGACCCTGGCCAGTGGTCGCAGCCCGTTGACCGACCGGGAGAGCGAGGTGCTGCGTACCGCCCGTGCCGGCGGCACCGTCGCCGACCTCGCCCGCGTGCTGCACCTGTCGGAGGGCACCGTGCGCAACCACCTTTCGGCGGCGATCGGCAAGACGGGCGCCCGCAACCGCGCCGAGGCAGTACGGATCGCCGAGGAGAACGGCTGGCTGCTCGGCGACCCGGGCTGTAGCGGCGGGCAGTTCGGCCCGGAGTCCCGCTGAGACCGCGCCGCTTACCCGGCGGGTTCGACCGGGCGCCAGGGCAGCGGTGTGGAGAGCACCATGGTGCTGGACGGCTGGCCGTACGGGGCCAGCCGGTCGATGACCGCCTCGAAGGCGTCCATCGAGGCGGTCGCGACCTTGAGGACGCAGCAGGCGTCGCCGGTGACCCGGTGGATCTCCTGGACCTCCGGCCAGCCGGGCACGGCCGGGTCGCGCAGCAGGCATCGGACCCCGTAACAGGACATGCGGATGATCGCCCGCACGGTCCAGCCGGCCCTGGGCAGGTCGACGTGCGCGTGGTACCCGGTGATCACCCCCGCCTCCTCCAGCCGGCGCACCCGCTCGGCGACCGCGGGCGGCGACAGGTGGACCCGCCGGGACAGCTCGCTGTACGAGAGCCGGGCATCGGCCTGAAGCTCCCGGAGCAGGGCCCAGTCCATGTCGTCCACGCGCACCTTCCGTTCGTTAAGCCGGGAGCCGGACATGGCTACGAAATGGCTGGTCACAACCCTAAACGACCGTTCGTTGCACCTTCCCGGCCGACCCGCCGGCCGGCGATCCTGTACCGCACCGATCGAGCAGTTGGAGGGCGTCAGCGTGGACACCACCGGTACGACCGTCGGGCTCCACCCGTCCTCCGCGTGGGACCGCGAGCGTCGGGCGGCCGCCAACGCCGGTAACCCCACGGTGGAGTTCGGCGGACGGGTCCCGTACGACGTCTACGTGCACGCCAGCACCCTGCACTCGCTCCAGGAGCCACTGAGCGACGACCCGGGCGAGATGTCGTTCCTCATGGTCAGCCAGATCATGGAGCTGTACTTCGGGCTGACCTGCTTCGAGCTCCGCGAGGCGAGGCGGTTGATCCGGGCCGACGAGGTGTGGCCGTCGCTCGCGCCGCTGCAGCGCGCGGCGCTGCACCTAGAGGGACTCAACGCCGCCTGGCGCGGGCTGCGCTGGATGACTCCCGCGGACTTCAACCGGTTCCGCGACCAGCTCGGCGAGGGCTCCGGCTTCCAGTCGGCCATGTACCGGCATCTGGAGTTCCTGCTGGGCCTCAAGAGCGCCGCGGTGATCCGTCCCTTCCGGCACCAGCCGGAGGTCCACGCCGAGCTGGACCGGGCGCTGCGCGGTCCCAGTGTCTGGGACGAGGTGATTGCCCTGCTCGCCCGGCAGGGCCACGACATCTCGCCCGCGCTGCTCGCCCGCGACCGGGCGACCGAGCACGAGGTACATCCGGACGTCGAGGCGGCCTGGGTGCGGATCTACCGCGACGGCGGACCGGGTGACCCGATGCGCACGCTCGGCGAGGCGCTGACCGCGGTGTCGGAGCGGTTCGGCGACTGGCGTTTCGAGCACCTCAAGGCGGTCCAGCGGACGATGGGCGCCAAGGTCGGCAGCGGCGGATCGGCGGGCCTGGCGTACCTGCAGCGGAGTATGGCCCGCATCATCTTCCCCGAGCTGTGGTCGGCCCGTACGGTCATGTGAAAGCCCCCGGAGAAACGAGAGCATGACAGCCCCCGAAGAAGAGGCCCGCGCCCTCGACGCCGCCGACCCCGGCCACCGCGACCTGTTCCACATCCCGCCCGCCACCGGCGGCCGGTACGCCGACGTGGCGTACCTGGCGGGAAACTCGCTCGGCCTGCAGCCCCGAGCCACCCGGCCGGAACTGCTCGAAGAGCTGGACGCGTGGGCCGCGCTGGCCGTCGAAGGGCACCTCGAGGCGGCCCGTCCCTGGCTGCCGTACCACGAGTTCCTCACCGAGCCGGCCGCCCGCCTGGTCGGCGCCCGGCCCACGGAGACCGTGGTGATGAACTCCCTGACGGTCAATCTGCACCTGTTGATGGTCTCGTTCTACCGGCCGTCCGGCTCCCGGACCCGCATCCTCGTCGAGGACACCGCGTTCCCGTCCGACAGTTACGCGGTACGCAGCCAGGCCCGGTTCCACGGGTTGGACCCCGACGAGACGGTGGTGCGGTTGCGGCCGCGGCCGGGCGAAGACACGTTGCGGACCGAAGATGTGGTCGGCTACCTGCGCGCGGAGGGCGAGCGGATCGCGCTCGTGCTGCTCGGCGGGGTGAACTACCTGACCGGCGAGCTGATGGACATCCGCGCGATCACCGCGGCCGGCCGGGCGGCGGGGGCGGTGGTCGGCTGGGACCTGGCCCACGCCGCGGGCAACGTGCCGCTCGCGCTGCACGACTGGGACGTCGACTTCGCCGCCTGGTGCTCGTACAAGTACCTGAACTCGGGACCGGGTGCGCTGGCCGGCGTCTTTATCCACGAGCGCCATCTGGCCGATCCGGACCTGCCGCGCTTCGAGGGCTGGTGGAGCACCGAGCCGGGTACCCGATTCCAGATGGCACCGGTGGCCCGGCCGCCCCGTACGGCCGACGCCTGGCAGATCTCCAACCCGCCGATCTTCGCCATGGGCCCGGTCCGCACGTCGCTCGAGATCTTCGACAAGATCGGCATGTCGGCGCTGCGGGCGCGCAGCGAGCGGCTGACCGGCTATCTCGAACGGCTCCTCGACGGGCTTCCCCCGAACCTGCCCGTCTCCGTGGTGACACCGCGCGAGCCGCACCGGCGCGGCTGCCAACTGTCGCTGCGGATCGGGACGGGCAGCGCCGCCGAGTTGTCCCGGCGCCTGCGCCACGAGCACGGCGTGATCGCCGACGCCCGCGAGCCGGACATCGTGCGGTTCGCGCCAGTTCCGCTCTACTCGACGTACCACGACTGCTGGCGGGCCGCCGACGCGCTGACCGCGACGGTGGGGGAGGTGGCGTAGTGCACGACGACGAGATCGCCGTGGTCGGCGCGGGACTGGCCGGCTGCCTGCTGGCCTGCTTCCTGGCCCGCCGCGGATACCAGGTGACGCTCTACGAGCGGCGTCCCGACCCGCGGACCGGCCGGGGCGAGCGCGGACGCTCGATCAACCTCGCGCTCTCCGAGCGCGGCCTCGACGCGCTGCGGCGCATCGGCCTCGACCAGCAGGTGATGGCGGACGCGCTGCCGATGCGCGGCCGGATGATCCATCCGGTCGCGGGCGAGCTCAACTTCCAGCCGTACAGCGTCTCCGGCGACCGGGCGATCAACTCGATCAGCCGGGGCGCGCTCAACAACGCCCTGCTCGACGCCGCCGACAGCCGGCCCGGCGTACGGATCGCGTTCGATCACCGGCTGGTCGGCCTCGACCCGAAGACCGGGGAGATGACGTTCGAGACCCCGCCGGGCCGGGTGCAGGCGAGCGCCGCGGTGGTCCTCGGCGCCGACGGCGCCGGCTCGGTCGTACGGACCCAACTGGTCGCGGCCGGCGACGTCACTGAGCGGGTGGAGTTCCTCGACTACGGCTACAAGGAGCTCACGATCCCGCCGCGGAACGGTGATTTCGCACTCGACCCGGGCGCGCTGCACATCTGGCCCCGGGGCACCTCGATGATGATCGCCCTGCCCAACCCGGACCGGTCGTTCACCTGCACGCTCTTCTGGCCGGCCGAGGGCCCGGGCAGCTTCGCCGCGCTGGACGACCCGGCGACGATCGAGCGGCATTTCCAGACCCACTATCCCGACGTGCCGCCGCTGGCGCCCACCCTTGTCGACGACTACGGGCACAACCCGGTGGGGCAGTTGGGCACCGTGCACTGCACGCCGTGGCAGGTGCACGGCCGGATCGGCCTGCTCGGCGACGCCGCGCACGCCATCGTGCCGTTCTACGGGCAGGGCGCCAACTGTGCGTTCGAAGACGTGGTCGAGCTTGACCGCTGCCTCGACGACACCGGCGACGACTGGGAGCGCGCGCTGCCGCTCTTCGACGCCCGCCGCAAGGAGAACGCCGAGGCGATCGCCGAGATGGCGCTGGCCAACTTCGTGGAGATGCGGGACAAGGTGGCCTCACCGGTCTTCCAGCTCGGCAAGAAGATCGAGCATGCGCTGGAGCGGGCGCTGCCCGGCCGGTACGCCTCCCGCTACGAGCTGGTGTCGTTCTCGACCGTGCCGTACGCCCAGGTGCAGCGCCGGGTGCGCCGTCAGCACCAGGTGCTCGCCGCCGCGGCCGGTGCTGCGACGTTGCTGATCGGCGCGCTCGTGGCGGCCGGCCGCCGGAGGGAGAACTCATGACCTGGCACCCCGACCTCATGGCCGGCCGGCCGATCGGCCGGCCCGAGCTGCTCCGGCACTTCGTCGGCGGCCAGTTCGTCGGCGGAGAGAAGGTCTTCCCCAAGGTCAGCCCGGTGACCGGCGAGACGCTCTTCGAGGTCGCCGAGGCCGATTCGTCCACCGTGGACGCCGCGGTGGACGCAGCCCGCGCCGCGCTGCGCGGACCCTGGGGCCGTACCGGTGAACAGCAGCGGGCCGAGCTGCTGCGCCGCATCGCCGACGAGCTCGAGCGCCGCTTCGACGACCTGGTCACCGCCGAGGTCGCCGACACCGGCAAGGCCATCGCCCAGGCTCGGACGCTCGACATCCCGCGGGGCGCGGCGAACTTCCGGGCATTCGCCGACATCGTGGCCAGTGCCCCGACGGAGTCCTTTACGACGACGACGCCGGCCGGGGGTCGGGCGCTCAACTACGCGGTTCGCAAGCCGGTCGGCGTGGTCGCCATCGTCGTGCCGTGGAACCTGCCGCTGCTGCTGCTCACCTGGAAAGTGGCGCCCGCGCTGGCCTGCGGGAACGCGGTCGTGGTGAAGCCGAGCGAGGAGACCCCGTCGTCGGCCACGCTGCTCGCCGAGGTGATGGCCGCGGCCGGCGTACCGGACGGGGTCTTCAACCTGGTGCACGGCTTCGGCCCGGACTCGGCCGGCGAGTTCCTCACCCGGCACCCGGGCGTCGACGGGATCACGTTCACCGGAGAGTCGGCCACCGGCAGCGCCATCATGCGCGCGGCCGCCGACGGGGTGAAGGCGGTGTCGTTCGAGCTGGGCGGCAAGAACGCCGGGCTGGTGTTCGCCGACGCCGACCTCGACGCCGCGGTCGCCGGCTCGGTGCGGTCCAGCTTCACCAACGGCGGCCAGGTGTGCCTGTGCACCGAGCGGCTGTACGTGCAGCGGCCGGTTTATGACGAGTTCACCGCCCGGTTGGCGGCGAGCGCCGGCGAGCTTTCGTACGGGTGGCCGTCGGACGAGGCGACCGCGAACATGCCGCTGATCTCCCGCCAGCATCGGGACAAGGTCCTGGGCTACTACGACCTTGCCCGGCGTGAGGGGGCAACCGTGCTGGCCGGTGGGGGAGTGCCCGAGTTCGGCGACGCCCGCGACGGCGGGGCATACGTCCAGCCGACCGTGCTCACCGGTCTCAGCGCCGACGCCCGCACCAACCGCGAGGAGATCTTCGGCCCGGTGGTGCACGTCGCGCCCTTCGACGATGAGGAGGAGGCGTACGCGCTGGCCAACAACAGCGACTACGGACTGGCGGCCACGGTCTGGACCCGGGACGTGGGCCGGGCGCACCGGGCGGGCCGGCAACTGGACGCCGGCATCGTCTGGGTCAACACCTGGTTCCTGCGCGACCTGCGCACGCCCTTTGGCGGGGTCAAGGCCTCCGGCGTCGGCCGCGAGGGCGGCATCCACTCGCTGGCCTTCTACTCTGAGCTCACCAACGTCTGCGTGGACCTGTCATGACCGAGCGGAGCGAGCGGATTATCGGACAGAGCATGACCTACCGGGGATTGGCCGATGTGGAGCGAGCCGCCCAGGTGCTGCGCGAGGCGTACGAGAACAGCAAGCCGTGCCCGCCGCTGCGCGATGAGCTGCTGCCGGCCGGTGACCTCCAGGCGGCGTACGCCGTTCAGCAGGCGCAGGTGCTGCGGTGGACGGTCACGGACGAGCGGCGGCGGGTCGGCGCGAAGATCGGGCTGACCTCGCGGGCGGTCCAGGAGAGCCTCGGTGTCTACCAGCCGGATTTCGGGGTCCTCTTCGCGGACATGGCGGTGCCCGACGGCGCCGAGGTCGATTCCGCCCGGCTGCTGCAGCCGCGGGTCGAGGCGGAGGTGGCCTTCGTGCTCGGCGCCGACCTGCCCGAGGAGCAGGTCACGACGGCCGATGTGATCCGCGCCGTCGACCACCTGCTGCCGGCGATCGAGATCGTCGACTCGCGGATCGCCGGTTGGGACATCTCCATCGTGGACACCGTCGCCGACAACGCCTCCAGCGGGCTCTTCGTACTCGGCACCACGCCGCGCCGGCTCGCCGACGTCGACCTGCGACTGTGCGGCATGGTGCTGGAACACGCCGGTGAGCCGGTTTCGGTCGGTGCCGGCGCCGCCTGCCTGGGCAATCCGCTGATCGCCGTCGCGTGGCTGGCGCAGACGCTGGCCGGGTTCGGCCGGCCGCTGCGGGCCGGCGACATCGTGCTCTCCGGGGCGCTCGGACCTATGGTGCCGGTGACACCGGGGGCGGCGTACGAGGCGCGGATCTCCGGGCTCGGCTCGGTGCGAACCTGTTTCTCAAAGGAGGCGTTGTGAGCACGAGTGAGCTTGCGAGTCCCGCAGTCGCGAACAACGCGGACCCCGGCGTGAGCGCCGGGGTGGCGGTGATCGGTTCCGGCAATATCGGCACC
>DASVMV010000007.1:0-4112 GCA_036384155.1 Micromonosporaceae bacterium | reverse complement strand
TCCCTCGACGATTCCCAGGCTCCGGGCCACCTCCGCGATCGGCTTGCCGGAGGAGATGACGAACTGTACCGCCTCGGCCTTGTACTCGGGAGTGAACTTCCGACGGGTGCTTCCCACGTTGATCGACTCCTTGTAGATCAGTGCCCACTGTGGTCACTGTCTACAAGATCGGGAACGGTCCAAAGGTCACGAGTTCGTGTATCTGTGTATTACTGGCCGGGTTGGCTGGGACTAGGACGCGGGTCGAGGCGTGCGTGCCGAACGAAGGTCGCCTTGAGCGATTCCCGCCGTACCAGCGAGGGCTGGGGCGGTGCCGCTGGTGACCGTGACGCGGACGATCGCCTCGTTGCGGAGGGCGTTGTAGCCACGCCTCCCTTGTGGCGCACGAGTACGGCGTCCCCGCCGTCGTCGGCACCGGCGACGCCACCCAGCGCCTGCGCCCCGGCCAGACCGTGACCGTGGACGGCACCGCAGGCACCGTCACCCTCCATACCGAACCCGCCAACGAACGGACGTGATGGCCAGGGCGGTTGCCGCAAGCAGGCACGCCGTTGAGGCGGCGATCGCGAAGGTGGTCGAAGATACGGCGGCCGCGGCGAGCGGGGCTGCGGCTTTGGCCAGGGTGATGGGTGCGGTCATGGTGGCGGCGATGGTGGCGTAGCGGGCTGTGCCGTAGCGGTCGGCCAGGATGGCGGGTCGGGCGATTGTGGCGACGCCGAAGCCGAGTCCGAAGGCGGCGACGCAGGCGGCGGCGCCGGTGAGGGTGTGGCCGAGGGCGGGCAGCGCGGCGACGCCGACCGCCTGAACGGCGAAGACGATCGCGGTGATCGCCACTATGGAGTGGCGTCGGGCAAGACCGGTGGTGGTCAGCCGGCCGGTCACCGACAGGACACCGAGCAGACCGGACAACGTTGCGGCGACGGCGGTGGGATGCCCGGCGCTGCGGAGGAGGCCGACGAGGTGTACGCCTACCGCGGACACCGCGGCGGCGTGGGCCACGAAGCCGATGGACAGCAGCCAGAACGTACGCTCGCGCAGCGCCTGCCCGACACCAACCCCGCTGCGACCGGTGTGGCGAGCATCGTTGTGGTGGTGGTGGTGCCGTGCGGGGACGGCGAGCGCGTGGCCGGGGATGGTCAGAGCGGCCAGGAGCACAGCCAGGATGATTAGCGTCGTCCGCCAGCCATGGTGTTCAAGCAGAAGCCCGGTGAGCGGGAAGAAGATGCTGCTGGCGAAACCAGCGACGATGGTCACCGCGACCAAGGCGTTGTTGCGGCGGGTCGGGCCGACCGTGGCGACGATGACGGAGAACGCCGCCTCGTACAGCATCATCGCCGAGGCGAGACCCATGACGGCGAACACGGCGTAGAGCTGGGCGACCGTGTGGACCTGAGACCAGGCCAGCACCGCGGCCACGCCGAGGATCGATCCACTGGTCATGAGCAGTCGCCCGCCATGGCGGTCGAGCCAGCGCCCGACCGGGATGGCCGCGGCCGCGGCCACGATGACCGCGACCGTAAGGGCGCCGGTGACGGTCGCCGCGCTGGTGTGCAGGTCGGCCGCGATCGGGGCGAGCAGCACGGAGAAGGCGTAGAACAGCACGCCGTACCCGACGGTCTGGGTGACTGCAAAGACCGCGACCAGCAGGCGGGGACTGGTCAGGCCGCCACCCGAGGCTCGGGTGGCGGCCGGGGACGGCGCGGTGAGGGCCATGAGGGACGTCAGCTGCAGCAGCCGCCGCTGCCGGCATGGCTGGCGCTGCTGACCAGGGGCAGGGACAGCAGGCCACCGCTGACGCCGGTGGCCAGGCCTCGCTTGGCCTCCGCGACGGGAGTGGCACAGCAGCCCGCGTCGTCGTCCTGCTGCTCCAACAGGTTCGAGGTGGAGCAGACGCCGGTTTCGGGCAGCTCCAGCCGTACGTCGCGGGCGGCGTCCCAGTCCCCGGCGAGCGCCGCGACGACAGAGCGGGCCTGCTCGTAGCCGGTGGCGAGCAGGAAGGTCGGGGCACGTCCGTAGGACTTCGCGCCGATGACGTAGAAGCCGGTCTCGGGGTGGGCGAGTTCGTCGACTCCGTGGGGCGGGACGGTGCCGCAGGAGTGCTGGTTGGGGTCGATCAGCGGGGCCAGGGCGCGGGTGGAACCCAGGATCGGATCCAGGTCCAGGCGCAGCTCGTCGGCCAGGGCATGGTCGGGGCGGGCGCCGGTCGCGTTCACTATCACGGCGGCGTCGACCTTCCGGCCGTCTGCCGACACGATCGCCTCGTCGGTGATTTCGTGGACGAAGAATCCGGTGTGGACGGTGACCTTGCCGGCGTCGACGAGGGCCTTGATCCGGGTTCCGATCGCGCCGCGCGCGGGCAGGGCGTCGGCGTCCCCGCCGCCGTACGCGCGCGACGGGTTCGGGGCGCGCAGCAGCCACGCGACGGTGGTGTCCGGGTGCTGCTCGGCGAGTTCGGCGAGGGCCAGCAGGGTGCCGGTGGCGGAGTGGCCGGCGCCGACGACCGCTGTGGTCTTGCCGGCGAACTGATCGCGCAACGCGTCGAGGACGTCGGGCATGCCGTCGAACACCCGCCCGGCCGCGCGAGCTTCTTGCTCCCCATAGGCGGGCAGCCCGTTACCGCCCAACGGATTCGGGGTGCGCC
The DNA here is from genome assembly GCA_036384155.1 of Micromonosporaceae bacterium. Lineage (GTDB taxonomy): Bacteria > Actinomycetota > Actinomycetes > Mycobacteriales > Micromonosporaceae > DASVMV01. The sequence continues at coordinate 1,471 of DASVMV010000007.1, read as the reverse complement.
AGGTGCCGGACGCGTCGATGACCGCCCGCGCCGCAAGCTCGGTGCCGTCGGAGAGGCGCAGCAGGAACGGGGCCCGGTCGCGGCCGGCGGTGCGGACCTTGTCGAAGCCCTGCCGGGCGATCGCGGTCACCGGCACGCCGTAGCGCATGCGGGCAGCGATCGCGGGGTGCGCGGCCAGCGGGGCGAGGTAGTCGTCGAGGAGTTCGCCGCCGGTGGGCAGCCATTGCGGGTCCGGCGGGCTCCACCCGGTCTGTTCTAGCAGGGTGCGCGCGGCGGGGTCGATGTTGTAGCGCCACGGGCTGAACAACCGCACGTGTGCCCACTGTGTCATTGACGAGGCGACCTGGTCGCCGGCTTCGATGATGACGAAGTCGAGGCCGCGGGTGACCAACTGGGCGGCGGCGGCCATGCCGACGGGTCCGGCGCCGATCACCGCGACGGGCAGCGGCGAGGTGCGTGTGCTCATGGACAACTCCAAGATCTATAGGTCTGCTTAGAACTTTCTCAAATCAGGTGCCTAGACTGCCGCCTAGTTAGGCATCTGTCAAATCAGGCGGGCCATCGTGCGTCTCACGTTGCGGCGACTTGTGGATGGCGGCGTTCCAGGAGCAGCACGGTAGATGCGCAGCACCGCGTCCGCGTCGGCGCCGGTCATCGGCCGCACGAGCAGGTGCGGTGGTGTGGTCGTGGGCTGGATGGTGGCCATCAGCAGGCTCCTGTTGGTGCGGTGGGCGCCGGTTTGCCCATCACGAGGTCCGCGGCGCTGGGGAAGCACTCGATGCAGGCGTCGTTGATGCGGTAGTACCTGGCGTTGCCGACCGGCTCGACGAGCACGAATCGGACTCCGGTAAGGATCTTCAGGTGCTGGGAGACCGTCGACTGGGCCAGGCCCATCGCGGCGACGATCTGCCCGACGCTCATCGGCTCCTGTCGCCGGGCGAGCAGTTCGACCAGTTGCACCCGGGTCGGGTCGGCGAGGGCGCGGAACCATGACGCGTACTCGTCGGCGGTGGCCCGGTCGAGGAGGTCCATTCCTCTCCTAGATCATCGTCAATCGGCGATAGACGATTCTACTCTACATGGCTACCTCGGTAAGTCGCCGGCAAACCTGTTATCGATCGCCGGCTGACTCCATCGCGGCGAGGTTCTGGACGGTGGCGACGATCAGCCGGGCGGCGGCGAGCAGTGTGTCGGGCTGGACGCGGTTGGGGGTTTCGGCTGGGGTTTGGTAGCCGGGCAGTCCCATACCGATCCCGACCGCGGGCAGGCCGGTTGCGGCGTAGCGGCGGTTGTCCGAGGGCATCGCTCCAGCGCGCAGCGGAATTCCCAGCTGGTGTCCGGCCTGGTCGAGAGCGGCCAGCAGCGGGTGGGCGGGGCCGCCGGCTTCGACGGCGGCGGCCTCGCTGAGCTCGCCGGCACCATCAATATTGATCACGAATGTGCCGGCGGGTACTTGTGGCGCGTGGCGGGC
>DASVMV010000006.1:0-4991 GCA_036384155.1 Micromonosporaceae bacterium | reverse complement strand
CCTGCACCTCGGGGCGCGGCGCGGGCGCCCGCCGCGCGGTGCGGCGTCGGGCGGCGTCCCGGATGAGCACGTACGCCAGCAGTGCGACCACGGCGACCACCAGGACGCCACAGAGCACGCTGGCCGCGGTGACCACCCAGTCCGGCAGAACGACGCGTTCCGGCGCGGCAGCGGCGGTCGGCTCCGCGGCCCCCGTGGGCGCCGTTTCCGGCGAGAACTCCGGTAGCCGCGGCGGGTTGTCGAGGACCGGTTGGACCGGACCGAGCCCCAGCGACGATCTGGGCGCAGCCAGCGCGGCCACCGCGAGCAGCGCAGCCACGCCGCCGACCGGCCACCACCGGCGCACGGCGGATAGGTCCACATCGCCCCCAGACCGTCGCGTCACGCCAACCCGGCGACAACCTTCGCCCGGTGGAACACCTCGTCCAGCATGCTGGGCGTCAGCCGGCCGGTGAAGGTGTTCTGCTGGCTCACGTGATAGCAGCCCAGCAGGTCCGGCACACCCGCGCCGGACCAGTGTGCCCCATGGGCGAAGGTCGCGCGGGGCGTGGGCGGCCGCTCGCCGTACGCGGCAGCCAGCGCCGGCCACCACGCTGACCAGGCGAAGGCGCCGAGGGCGACCATGACGCGCAGGGTCGGCCGGATCAGCGCCACCTCCCGGTGGAGCCAGGGCGCGCAGGTGTCCCGCTCCGCCGGGGTGGGCTTGTTGTCCGGTGGGGCGCATCGGACCGCCGCGAAGATCCGGGTATGGCGCAGCGCGAGCCCGTCGTCGACCGCCACGCTGGTCGGCTGGTTCGCGAGCCCCGCGCGGTGCAGGGCCGCGAAGAGCACATCACCGGAACGGTCGCCGGTGAAGATGCGGCCGGTGCGGTTGCCGCCGTGGGCGGCCGGCACCAGGCCGAGAATGGCGATCCGGGCGTCCGCAGCGCCGAAGCCGGGCACCGGGCGGCCCCAGTACGTCTCGTCGCGGTACGCGGCCCGGCGGGTGGCGGCCACCTCCTCGCGCCAGGCCACCAGGCGCGGGCAGGCGAAGCAGTCCGACACCGCGCGGTCGAGGTCGGCCAGGTCGGCGGCGCCGCGCGCGCGGGCGACCACCTCGGCCGGCGTACGGGTCTCAGCCAAGCCTGGCCCGGAGGCATTCGATGGTACGGGCCCAGCCGGTGGCGGCGGCCGGCCCGTCGTACACCTCGGGTCGGTCGTCATTGAAGAAGGCGTGCTTGGTGCCCGGATAGTCGTACAGGGTGCAGTGCCCGCCGCTGGCCTCGATGGCCCGCCGGGCGATCTGGACGCCCTCGGCCGACGACGTACCGTCCTCTTCGGAACAGTGGATGACGGCGGCCTTGCCGCCGTAGTTGGACCACTCCGGTCGCATCCGCTCCCACGGCAGCGCCGGGTAGAAGCCGACCGTTGCCACGATCCGCTCAGACAGCGTCGCCGACCACAGCGCCAGGCTGCCGCCGGCGCAGAAGCCGACGCACCCGACCTTGTCGCTGCCGGCTCGGCCGGCCAGATAGTCGGCCGCGCCGGCGATGTCCCGGGCCGCCTGGTCCATGGCCAGGCCCATGATGAGCTTGACCGCCTCGTCCGGCTCGCCGGTCGACCGGCCGTGATAGAGGTCGGGCGCGAGGGCGACGAATCCGGCCTCGGCGAACCGGTCGGCCACGGTGGTGATGTGCGGCACCAGGCCCCACCACTCCTGGATCACGATGACCCCCGGTCCGGACTGGCCACGGGGCGGCAGGGCCAGGTACCCCTCGCTGGTTCCGCCGTTGCTCGGGTACGAAACCATCTCGCCCATTCGGCCACCCTCCTGCGGGTCAGACATCATTGGCTGGTCGCACAGTGCCGCTTTCGCGTGCGGGTAGCCTGCCATGCCGGATCCGTCCGGCGAAAGATGACGGCGGCGTGGCCTACACCTCCTCGTACGCCGGTGTCAGGCCGCGCCGCCGCGCATCGGCTACTTCTTGACGGGCTCCAGGCACAGGATGTAGCCCTTGCGGCCCTTCTCGCCGCCCCATAGGGCGATCTCCGCCGTGGGGTAGGCGGTGCACGGGTTACCCCCGGCATTCAGCTGGGCCTCGGTCTTCCCGTCGATCTTGCCGACGACCTTGTGCACTGCCTTGGCCTCGGCACAGTCGACGGTCTTCATGTCGTCTGCCGGCCCATCGATCAGGCAGCTCCCCACCTTGGCGGTGGCCGGGTCATCGTTGAAGTACTTCCACGCCAGACCGCCGACGGTGACGATGAGGAACACGGCGAGGGCGCCGATCAGCCGCTTGATGACGCCCTTGCCCTTCGACGGCTGCTTGGGCGCCGGGCCCATCCCGCCGCTGGACGACGGCGGGTACGTCGAGCCACCCGCCTGCGGCGGGTACGCGCCGGGCCCCTGCGAGTAGGGCGCTGCGACCTGGTCAGTCACTTGGGATTCCTTCCGGAGGTGTTGATTCGCAGGCGACACCCTAGCGATCAAGAAGACGGTCGCATTGCGCCGCCCCGAACCTCAGGCCAGTAACCAGGCGATGCCGTCCGGCATCCGCGGCAGACTTCGTGCGGACGGATCAGATATAGAGCTTGCGGAGCTCACGGGCGATGTCGGAGACCTCGGTCAGCGTGCCGCTGGCCACCGACATCACGAACGCCTCGGCCCGGTCAACGTCGACATCCTGGATCGACACGTCGTTAAGGGCCAGGAAAACCCGCGCCGCTGCCCAAGCCAGACGCTTGTTCCCATCGATCAGCGCGTGGTTCATGCAGACCGAATGGAGCAATGCGGCGGCTTTGCTCCAGAGATCCGGGTACGCCTCCTGGCCGAATGCCACGGTAGCCGGGCGGACCACCGCCGACGAGAGCAAACCGAAGTCACGGACCTGCGGCGTCTCACCCAACACAATCGAGGCGATCTCCACAAGGTCGTCAACCTCGAGATAGTTGGTCACTCCGCCAACCGCCGCAGCAACTCGGCGTCGCGCTCGGCAACGTCGCGTGCAAGATCCCGTACGCGGGCACGATGACTGCGTGTCGAGACGTATTCCTCGATCGCCACAACAATCGTCGCGTTCATCGACCGGTGCTCCTGCTCAGCGAGGTGCTTGAGGCGCTCGTGCAGCCCGTCAGGCAGATTTACCGTGGTGACCATACGGAAATCATACCGGCCGTACACAGGGGAAACGACCTATGCCGAGGGCTCCGCGAGGCTCCAGGCGATGCCATCAAGGATGTCGTGCTCGCTGGCCACGACGGACGGCATTCCGGCGCGTTCCATGATCACCCGCAGGACGAGCGCGCCAGCCCCGATCACGTCCGCCCGTCCCGGGTGCATCACCGGGATGGCCAGCCGCTGCTCGCCGGTCATCGCCAGCAGGTCGGCGGTCACCTTCGCCACGTCGTCGTACGACACCCGGGCATGGTGGATCCGCGCGGGCTCGTACTCGGGCAGGCCCTGGGCGATGGCCACCACAGTGGTAACCGACCCGGCGAGCCCGAGCAGGGTGGCGGCATCCCGCCCGGACACGGCGGCGAGCGCGCGGTCGACGGCCAGGGCGATGTCGGCCTGCGCCGCGGCGATCTCGTCCACGGCCGGCGGGTCACTGTGCAGATGGCGTTCGGTCATCCGGACGCACCCGATGTCGACCGAGATCGCGCCGCGCAGGTCAAGGTCCCGCGTCCCCACCACGAACTCGGTGGAGCCGCCACCGATGTCGACCACCAGGTACGGCGGCTCGGCGTCGGCCGGCAGGCCGCGTACCGCGCCGGTGAACGACAGGCGCGCCTCCTCGTCGCCGGTCACCACCTCCGGTTCGACCCCGAGGGTGTCCAGAACCATCGCCCGGAACTCGCCGGCATTCGCGGCGTCCCGGGACGCGGAGGTGGCGCACATCCGGACCCGCAAGGCGCCCAGTCTTTCGATCTCGGCCGCGTAGTCGGCCAGCGCCACCCGGGTGCGCTCAATCGCCTCGGGGGCCAGCCGGCCGGTGCGGTCCACGCCCTGGCCGAGCCGTACGATCTCCAGCCGCCGCACCACGTCGACCAGCGGCGCCTGCGGATCGGCCGCGGGGTCGGGCAGGTCGGCCACGAGCAGCCGGATCGAGTTGGTGCCGCAGTCGATGGCCGCTACGCGCATGGTCACGGCAGCCACCCTATGTCAGAGGTGCAGCAGCATCCGGACGTTGCCCAGGGTGTTGGGCTTGACCCGGTCCAGGCCGAGGAACTCCGCCACGCCCTCGTCGTAGGAGCGCAGCAATTGCTCGTACACCGGATGGGGCACCGGGGCGCCGTCGATCTCCGCAAACCCGAACGACGCGAAGAACCGGGTCTCGAACGTCAGCACGAATACCCGCTGGACGCCCAGCTCGCGGGCCGCCGCCAGGAGCTCGGCGACGATCCGGCGGCCGACCTTCTGGCCCTGGTGCGCGGGGTCCACCGCCACGGTACGGATCTCGGCGAGGTCCTCCCACATCACGTGCAGCGCCCCACAGCCCACCACGACGTCATCGGCCGGCCGCGCCGCCACCCAGAACTCCTGCACGTCTTCGTACAAGGTCACCGTGGGCTTGCTGAGCAGCCGACGGCCGCCGCTGTAGAGGTCGATCAGCCGGCGGATGCCGCGGACGTCGGCGGTGCGGGCCCGGCGGACGACCACGTCGGCGCCGGTGTCATCGGCCTCGCCATCCCCCACGGCTCCCAAGCCTAATCGGCGCTCACGCACGGACCGGCGGACCACCACGGCTCCACCAGCTGGAGCACCTCGTCGCCGAACGGGTTGATCCCGGGCCCGGCGGCCAGCGCATGCCCGAGGTGGACGTGCAGGCACTTCACCCGCCCGGGCATGCCGCCCGCCGACACCCCGTCGATCTCCGGCACCCGTTCGATGGCGTCCCGCCGGGCAAGGTAGTCGGCGTGGGCGGCCCGGTACCGCTCGGCCAGCTCCGGGTCGGTCGCCAGCCGTTCGCCCATCTGGCGCATCACGCCGGCCGACTCCAGCCGGCTGCAGG
>DASVMV010000005.1:0-6504 GCA_036384155.1 Micromonosporaceae bacterium | reverse complement strand
TCGGTGCTGGCGGCCCTCGCCGACGCCGGGGTGACGGTGCACGGCGACGAGCGGGTGGCCGGGTACTCGCCCGCCGTCGTACCGGCGACCGACGAGGACCACGCCACCGAGTACCTGTCCGCCGACATCTCAGCCGCCGTCGTACCCTCGCTGTCCGCGGCGGTCGCGCACATCCGCCGGTACGGCACCCAGCACACCGAGGCGATCGTCACCGAATCCCTTGCCGCGGCCCGGGAGTTCGCGGCTCGGGTGGACGCCGCCGCGATCATGGTGAACGCCTCCACCCGGTTCACCGACGGCGGCGAATTCGGGTTCGGCGCGGAGATCGGCATCTCGACCCAGAAGCTGCACGCCCGCGGTCCGATGGGTCTACCCGAGCTGACCTCGACCAAGTACGTCGTAACCGGCGACGGCCACCTGCGCGGCTGACCGCCGCTGCGTACGTGACCGCCGCTGCGTACGTGGCCGCCGCTGGGCCGCACGTCGTTACCGGCAGGCGCGGATCGCGGCCAGCGTGGTGTGTACGTCGAAGGCCTCGCCGTCGTCGCTCGGCCAGCCGCCGTCGCTGCGCTGCGTCTGGGCCAGGCGCCGACGGGCCGACACGGGCAGGGGGTCGTCGTCGGGAACGCCGACCCGGCGCAGTGATGCCGCCATCGCGGCCACGTCGGCCGGCGACATCTCCGGCAGGCGCTCGCCGAGCACGTGTTGGATCCGAACGAACTCGTCGAACATGTTCTGCCGGTACAGGACGGCAGCGCTCAGCCAGCCGGTGGCGAGGTACGACGGCCAGGTGCCGTCCGGTCGGATCCGCTCGGCGAGCGCTTTCGCGGCACCGTGCACCACGCCGGCGTACACGCCGCCCACCCGGTGATCGAGCGGACCGGCCGCCCGCGCGTCCAGACCAGCCACGGTGAGCCAGAACCCGGCGTTCGCCGTCAGGTAGAGCCGGGCCTCGGGATCACCCGGTCGCGCCCAGGATGGCGCGTACTCCGCGAGCGCCGGGTCCTCTTCCCAGGTGCCGTCGGGTCGCTGCCGATTGGCCAGCCAGTCGAGCGCGTGGCGGGCCGCCGGTCGGCCGAGCCCGGCCAGGTCGTCCAGTTCGGACAGCCGGAAACAGGTCGCGTCGATCGAGGGCACCTCGGCACCCCAGAACCCTGGCCAGCCGCCCACCGGGACGGCGCCGACCTCGACGCTGGACAGGATCTCCGGCGGCGGTGGCGTACCCGTACGCAGCCTGGTCAGCCGCGCCCGATCAACCCCGTCTCCACGGGCGACGACGAACCCGATCGCGGCATCCAGGTCGATCACGACGACACCGTACCGCCCACGACCCGGATCTACCGCGGAGCCACGTCCGGTCGCGGTGACGGGTAACCGGTCAGTACGCCGGCAGGGAGGGGTCGATCTGCTTGATCCAGGCGAGCACCCCGCCCTGGACGTGCACCGCGTCCCGGAAGCCCGCCGCCTTCACCGCGGCCAGCGCCTCGGCCGAGCGCACCCCGGACTTGCAGTGCAGGACGAGCTGCCGATCCTGTGGCAGCCGGGCCAGCGCCTCGCCGGACAGGATGTCGCCCTTGGGGATCAGCGTCGCCCCGGGAATCCGGACGATCTCGTACTCGGCCGGCTCGCGTACGTCGATCAGGTAGATGTCCTTGCCGGCGTCCTGCCACTCCTTGAGCTCGGTCGCGGTGATCGTCGCGTCGGCCGTTGCCGCCTCGGCCTCCGGCGACACCGCGCCGCAAAAGTCCTCGTAGTCCTCGAGCAGGTCGGTGACCGTCGGGTTCTCGCCGCACAATGCGCACTGCGGGTCCTTGCGCACCTTGATCCGGCGGTACGCCATTTCCAGGGCGTCGTAGACCATCAGGCCGCCGACCAGGCTCTCGCCGGTTCCCGTGATGAGCTTGATCGCCTCGGTCACCTGGATCGACCCGATCGACGCGCACAGCACACCGAGGACGCCGCCCTCGGCACAGGAGGGAACCATGCCGGGCGGTGGCGGCTCCGGGTAGAGGCAGCGGTAGCAGGGACCGTGCTCCGCCCAGAACACCGACGCCTGGCCGTCGAACCGGTAGATCGAGCCCCAGACGTACGGCTTTCCGAGGAGCACCGCGGCGTCGTTGACCAGGTACCGGGTGGCGAAGTTGTCGGTGCCGTCGACGATCAGGTCGTACCGGCTGAAGATGTCCCGTACGTTGTCCCGGTCCAGCGCCGTGTCGTGGATCTCGACCTGCACCAGCGGATTGATCTCGCGGATGCTGGCCGCCGCCGACTGGGCCTTGGACCGGCCGACGTCGGACTGGCCGTGGATGACCTGGCGCTGAAGGTTGGACTCGTCGACAGTGTCGAAGTCGACGATGCCGAGGGTGCCGACCCCGGCCGCGGCCAGGTACATCAGCGCGGGCGAGCCGAGTCCGCCGGCGCCCACGCAGAGCACCCGGGCGTTCTTGAGCCGCTTCTGCCCCTCGACCCCGACATCGGGAATGATCAGGTGGCGGGAGTAGCGGCGAATCTCGTCAACCGTGAGGTCGGCGGCGGGCTCGACGAGCGGGGGCAGTGACACGAGATCTCCCCGGGGAATCGGCGACGGTCTGCCGCGCCATTGTTGCTCGCCCGGCCGCGTACCGGCCATGAAAAGGAACACCCGTCCGACATCCGGGATCGGGAATACCCGCGCCGCCATCGCTCGATCGTTACGGGACGGGCGGCCCGGTGTAGCGCAGCCCGCCAAGGTACGGCCATCCGTTGGCCACGCAGCCCTGCAGACCGTACGTCTGCTGCTGCATGACCGGCGCCGGCCGGTCCGGTGCCGGGCACGCCTCGTGGCCGTACCCGAGTTCGTGCCCGGTCTCGTGGTTGAGCGCGTACGCGCGGTAGACGTCGAGGGGCGCACCGTAGTCCGGCACCGCATCGAGCCACCGGGCGAGGTTGATGATGACCTGGCCCGGCAGGCGGCACGAGGTGTACTCCTCGGTGTACAGGCCACCGACGGCACACATCGCCGCGGAAGTGACCGGCGAGGCGAGATAGATCGTGAAGTCGGCGCGAACGGTGTGGGGCACCCGCTGGAACCGCAGTCCATCCAGCGCCCAGCCGTGCGGATCGCCGAGGATGGTGTCGACCTCGTCGGCGAATCCGGCGCCGCTCTGACCCGTACCCTCCTCCACCGCGACGTGGTATCGCAGCACCGATCCGGCGGAGCCGAGGACCGGCCCCGTTCCGGTCGCGTACCCGAACTCGCCGGTGCCCGCCCGGGGATAGGAGACGGCACCGACGGAGGCGCTGGCGGCGTTCGCGTCAGCGGCGGGGCGAGAGGCGAACGCCGGCATCGGCGCGCGGGCGACGGCGACCGAACCGGCCACGACGGCCGCCGCCACCGGTTCCGCGGCCGCCAGATCAGGCCCGGGCAGATCCGGCGCCGCGAGGCCGGACCCGGCCAAATCTCCAGCCGCAAGATCCTGAGCCGCGGGACGGTCAGCCGCACCTGGGTCGATAGCCGCCGCGGGCGGGCGCGTCAGATCGAACCCGACCGCGGCGCCGGCGGCCAGCAACAGCACGATTACGGCCGAACGGCGACGCCGGGCTGCCGCGCGGGCATTCGGGCCCGCCCGGCGCGACCGGGATCGCTGTGGACCCGACGACCGATGATCGGTCAACCCGCGGTCCGGCGTTCCGCCCGCTCGGCGGTGGTTGCCCTCGGCGGGAGCGGGCGGCCGGCGGTACGGGGGAGGGCGGTACGCCACGGTCCGTTAGCCTGCCATGTCGTTGCGTGACCGCTGGAATGCCGCGCCGCGACGGCGGGGATTTCCGCATTGGCGACACGGCGGTCAATACGGACGGTTCTCCACGTCGGGCACGCTGCCGGGAAACGGCCACGGGTTCGCGAGACAGCCGTTGAGGAACAACGACTGCTGCATCATCACCGGCGCCGGCAGTCCCGGGCGCGGGCAGTTCTCGTGCCGCCTGCCCAACTCGTGACCCACCTCATGATTGATCACATACGTCCGATAGACCGCCAGCGGCACACCCGCCGCCACGAAGTGGTCGACGGACAGGTGCCAGCGATCCAGGTTGAGGACCACCTTCCCGGTCGCCCGACAGGAGGTGTACGGGCGACCACCGACCCGGATGTCCACCCCACCGGCCGCGCACATGCGGCCCGCCGTCTGAGCGGTGGCCAGGTACACGGTGAAATCATGGGGCGCGCCCCCGGGAACCCGCTGCAGTCGAAGCCGGCCGCCGGCCGTCCAGCTCCGGACATCGCCCAAGGCCGCGTCGACGGCCACCGCGAGGTTCTGGACGGTTTCATTCGCTCCGTTCTCCACCGCGACCCGGTAGCGCCGAACAGTGCCGGACCGGCCCAGCACCGCACCCCAATCGGACGCGTAGGTGAACGTGCCCGGTCCGGTGGGCGGCACCGGACCGGGCATGCGGAGTACCCGCGTGTCGGCATCCGGCGCCGATCGCTCGGCAGGCGGCCCGAGTGCCGACCCGGGCAGCGGCGATGCCGCTACGTCCGGAACAGCGGGCTCGCCGGTGGACGGCGGCTCGGACTCCATCGGTGCCGGCGCCCGGAACAGGGCCGCTTCCACGCGGTCCCCATCGGACGGAAACGGGATAGCCACCAGCAGGGCGGCGGTTCCGCACGCGAGAACCAGCGAGGCCAAGGCGAGGAGGCGGTTGCGCTGAGGAGTGGAGTCGGCGCCCGCACCATCAGGCGGCGGCGCCGGCGGGTCGGATTCGGCGGTGGGCATCGATGCCCAGAGTGCCATGCCCCACGCCGGTCCGGTAATCGCGGGTCTCGTCGAGCAGGGCGACCGCCGCCCGCGCGACCATTCTGGGCACCTCGATCTGGGCCACGTGACCGACCCCGTCCAGGACCAGCAGTCGACTGTCCGCAATGACCCGTGCCACCTGAGGTGCGGTGCGGATATCGACCAGCTTGTCCTGACGGCCGGCGATCACCAGGGTGGGTGCGGTGATCCGGGCCGCGATGCGCCACAGCGAGCCGGCGCCAGGCAGGTAGGCGCGCAGGAAGCAGGACACCAGCCCCCGTAGCGTGCGGACGTAGGCCTCGGGATAGTGCGCCGCCGTGTACCGGATGCGGACCTCCTCCACGGCTTCCTGCCTACGCCGGTCGCAGATCCGGCTGACGTCGGCGAAGCACGCCTCGAGCATCTGCTGCGCCATCTCCTCCGGGGCGATCTGGGCGAGGTAACGTGCCGCGATCCGCTCGGCGCCGGGCAGCGCCAGCAGCGGGACCACCCGGCCCTGGAGGGATCGCCGGGGATCCAGGAATGGCATGGCCGGCGAAATCAGGGTCAGCGTGCGGACTAGGTCGGGCCGGGTGCCGGCCAGCCGCACAGCCACGGCACCGCCGAGCGAGTTGCCGAACAGGTGCACCGGTCCGCGCCCGGAGTGCTCGACGTACCGGGCGACGCGGTCGGCGAACGCGGCGATGGTGTACCGGCGTGCCGGTGCGCTGTGACCAAACCCGGGAAGGTCGATGGCGTGGCCGTGCAGCCGGTCGGCCAGCAGGCCCGCGAGATCCGTCCAGTTCTGGGAGGAACCACCGAGGCCGTGCACGTAGAGCGCCGGCTCGGCATCGCTTGACCGGGGGAGTGTCTCCCGTACGTAGGTCGCGGCACCGTCGATCTCAACGGGCCGTCCCGGCCAGGCCGGATACGCCTCATCCGGCGGGACGATGTCGTCGGCACCCAGCAGCGCGCGTTTCATGGCACCCAGTGTGCCCCGCCGGTCAGTCGATCTGCCCGGTGCAAGTCGGGGAGGTCACGACAACAGCGCTTCGAGGCGCCGGTTGATCGCGGCGAGAGTGGCCCGCACCACTGCCTCTCGCGGATCGCCGGTGACCAGCGCCGACCCGGCGAGCTGCTCGACCCAACCGTCGTACACCAGCAGGACCACGACCGTTGCCACCTCGCAACTGCCCAACTGCATGACCGCGGCCTGTTCGACGAAGCAGCGGCCGCGATTGGCCGCCCGGCCGGTCGTACCGAGGAGTTCGTCGACCGCGGAGGCCGCCGCGGCGGCACACAGCCGGACCACGAAGCTGTCGACAGCGGGCCCGGTGGTCAGGCCGGTGGCCGACTGCCCGCCGGCCGCCAGCCGGACCTCCACGTTCGCCTCCAAGCCGTACGTGCTGACCTGCACGTGCTCGATCTGCACCCGCGGACCCGGCTGAGTGGTGATGCGCAGCGGCCGGGACAGGTTTGGCTCGGCGGAGAGCTGAGGTCCCGGGAAGCGCCCGGCGACTGGCATCGTGCCACCGACCGCGGTGCCCGTGGCCCCGCTGCCCGTGGTCGCGATGCGCGTGGCCCCGCTGCCCGTGGCCCCGCTGCCCGTACCGGCGAGGCCACCGGCCGCCGCAACCGGGCGTTCGTTGCTCTCGGGCCAGCCGCGGTGACCGCCGAACCGGCGCCGGCGGGGGACGACCGGGTCGTCGGTGTCGGAACCAGCAGGAACGGCGGATGCGACGCCCGCCGGGAC
>DASVMV010000004.1:0-2791 GCA_036384155.1 Micromonosporaceae bacterium | reverse complement strand
GTTGCGGCGCATGTTCGCCGGACGGGCCGCCCCGGTGCCCGCCACCGCCGACGCCGCGGGCAGCGCCATCCGCCGGGCGCGGGGCATCCGGCGGCGCCGAAACACGGCGACATCCATCGCCGCGGCGGCCGCCCTCGTCGTCACGGTCGCCGGGATCACCTCGGCGGGTGGGTGGAACACCGGCGCAGACCGCCGCTGGACCGCCCCGATCGCGCCGTTTGACACCACCGCCGGACCCGCCGATCCGATCGGGCCCACCGCCGCGCCGTCGGTCACTGCGTTGATGACTCCGCGCACCGAAAACCGCCTCGGGCTCGACCTGCTGTCCGGAAACCAACTTCTCGCCGCCGACGGGCGCCGGATCGCCCTGACCGAGGTCGGGGAAATCACGCGGATTTACCGGATTTCGGCCGGTTGGGTCTACGGGGGAGCCGACGAGGTCCGCCTCATGCGAGCCGACGGCACCTCGACGTCGCTCATCCACAGTGCAAAAACCTGGATCGTCAGCACCGACGGGAGCCGGCTCGCAGTCGTCACCGGTGCGGCGCTCCACATCGGCCGGATCGAGCCTTCCGGACTCGTCGTCCAGCCCGGCGCCGCCGTACCGGCCGGCGCCGTCCCGGTCACCTTCGTGGGCAACCGTGTCGTGCTCGCCGCCCCCTCCTCGTCCGGCGGCTTCGACCTGCTCGATCCCGCCCGGCCCGCCCGCCCCGCGTGGAACCGCGACGTCCTCGCGGTGTACGGCCCGCACGGATCCGGCCTCGCCGGCCTCGTCCGCCGCGCCGGCAGCCCGGCACCCTGTGTGGCTCTGCTGAAGGCCGTGCCCGGCCTGCCGGTCGAGCGGTCCGGGCGGTGTACCGCCGACCTCCCGCCGGCCGGTGCGGCCCGGCTGTCGCCGAGCGGCGCTTGGCTGGCCGGTACCGACCCCACAGGAGTTACGTTTCTCGATGTAGCCCGCGCGGTAGCCGGCAACGCGTCCCTCATCCGGTGCGGCGTCCAGCCCGCGGTGCCCCCGGTCTGGGTCGGCAGCACGGTCGCGACCAGCGATGGACGGAACGTCGTCCGCTGCCACAGCGACGGGCGCCGCGACGAGCTCCCGCCGCCCGACGGGATCGGGCCCGGCTGGCGCCTCGTGCCCCGGCTGGAGCCGTCGGCACCGACGCCGCCGAGAACGGCCGGTCCGACCAAGCCGGCCTGACCGTACGGCTGCTGCACGACCAGCGGTAGCGTCGATCCGGTGAGCGCCCGAAGCACGGCCGGCGCGCCGGCCGCCCGGATCGACCTGCACGCCCACTCCACGGCCAGCGACGGCACGCTGACCCCGAACGAGCTCGTCGCCGCGGCGGCCGAGGCGGGTCTGGACGTCGTCGCGATCACCGACCACGACACGACTGCGGGCTGGGCCGCCGCAGCGGCGGCGCTGCCCCGGGGCCTCACTCTGGTGCCCGGCGCCGAGCTGTCCTGCCGGTGGTACGGCGTCGAGCCGGCGATCCCGCTGCACCTGCTCGCGTACTTCTTCGACCCGGAGGATCCCGAGCTGGTGGCCGAACTCACCCGGGTGCGGGCGGATCGGGAACGGCGTGGCCGGCGTACCGTCGACCGCCTGCGGGCCGACGGCATCGAGGTCGACTGGGACGAGATCTACGCGTACGCCGCCGGCGGCACCGTGGGCCGCCCGCACATCGCCCAGGCTCTGATCCGCGCGGGGCTGGTGGCGACCACGAAGGAGGCGTTCGCGCCGCACTGGCTCGGCGAGCGGTACCGGCTGCCGAAGGAGGACATCGACGTCTTCCGGGCGGTCCGGCTGGTGCGGCAGGCCGGTGGGGTCCCCGTGTTCGCCCACCCGCGGGCCAGCCGGCGCGGCCGTACCGTGCCCGATCAGGTGATCGTCGACATGGCCGAAGCGGGGCTCGCCGGTCTGGAGGCCGACCATGAGGACCACACGCCGCGCGAGCGCGCGGCGGTGCGGGCGCTCGCCGGCGAACTGGGCCTGGTCGTCACCGGCTCGTCCGATTTCCACGGCAGCCACAAGAGCGTCCAGCTCGGCGCGCACACCACCACGGTGGCCGCGTACGAGCGAATGGTCGCCGAGGCGCGCGGCACGTCACCGATCACGTCCGCCTGATGGCGGCCGGCCGGGCGGTAGTTTGTCCCGGTGGATCCCAAACTGTTCGGCGAGGTGTTCGTGACCCTGCTGGTCATCACCGACCCGCCGGGCATGATGCCGATCTTCCTCGCCCTCACCGGGTCGATGCCGGCGCGGGACCGGCACCGGGCGGCCTGGCAGGCCGTCGCGCTCGCCCTCGGGGTGATCGTGGTCTTCGCCGTCGCCGGGCAGACGCTGCTCGCCTATCTGCACGTCACGGTGCCGGCCCTGCAGGGAGCCGGTGGGCTCCTGCTGATCCTGGTCGCGCTGGAACTGCTGACCGGCAAGACCGACGAGCCCGAGCAGCAGGCGACCTCGAACATCGCGCTGGTGCCGCTCGGCACCCCGCTGCTCGCCGGTCCCGGCGCGATCGTGGCGACCATGCTGTTCGTGCAGCGGTCGAACGAACTGGCCGACTACGTATCGATCGCCGCCGGCATCGCCGCGGTGATGGTGGCGGTCTGGCTCACGCTGCGGTTCTCCGGCGGCATCGTCAAGGTGCTGCGGCCGGGCGGCATCGAGGTGCTCACCCGGATCGCCGGTCTTCTGCTCGCCGCGATCGCGGTGCAGCTCATCGCCGATGCGGTGGCCGCGTTCGTGACCGGTTACCTCAGGGCCTAGGGCGTGCTTCATAAGGCTCGCCCG
>DASVMV010000003.1:0-9567 GCA_036384155.1 Micromonosporaceae bacterium | reverse complement strand
GATGAGGCCGCTCATGCAGGCATGCCTACCCGCACCGGGCCCGGCGGGGCAACCGGATTGGCGGGGCAGCCGAGGGCTCCGCCCGGCTGTCCGTCGGCCGGCTTGAGCGCCCGTTTTGGGTACTGCACGGCACGGACGACTGGTGTAGCGTCCGATGTCGGTCGCCGCGTCCACCGCGCCTCGCGGGCTCGGAACGGCGGCCCTGGCCCCGCGCGTCGGCGTCCGGGCCAGGCCGGCAGCATCGAAGTGAGGAAAGCGCACCGTGGCACAGGGCACCGTCAAGTGGTTCAACAGCGAAAAGGGCTACGGCTTCATCGCCGTTGACGGCGGGCAGGACGTCTTCGTCCACTTCTCCGCCATTGAGATGGACGGCTACAGGAGCCTGGAAGACGGCCAGCGGGTCGAATTCGAGATCGCGCAAGGCCAGAAAGGCCCGCAAGCGGAAAAGGTACGCCTCGTCGCCTGAACCGCTCGGCAGGTGGTTCAGTCGATCGGCACCTCCTGAGGACTTTCGAGGCGTCCGGCAGACGAGCTGTTCCCCGCCCGATCGGGAGGCGCCGTGACCGAGCAGTCTCGACCGGATGAGCCGGGAGCGGCCGCCGGTCACCCGCCGTCGGAATGGCCGGGCTCCCGGAGCCCGGCCATTCCACCGCAGGCCTACCCGGCGCCGGGGCCTTCGCCGACGTATGCATGGCAGCCCGAGCCGTGGTATGACCCGCAGGACCCGCTGGTCAACCCGCCGAGCGCCGGCCTGTCCGGCTGGCCTACGGCGTCCGCCGCGCGTTGGCTTACTCGCTCTCGCCGGTGCTGGAAGTGCCGCTCAGCGCGGTCGTATTCGTCGGCGTCCTACTGACGTACGCCGAGCGGCGCGGGCAGAAGCGTCGCACGACCGCCTCGACCCTCGCCGCCGAGCTCGGCTGAGACACCCGACGCGCTTGCACTCGCCGGGGGAGAGTGCTAAACAGGTGATTGGCACTCGCACACCGTGAGTGCCAGAGGTCGGGGCGGGAGGGCCACGGCCGCGGCCCGGTGACGGGCTCGGGGCATGGCCGGTCGTCGCGGGCTATCCGGCCCGGCCGGCGGACGTCACTGTCGCCAGGTAGTGACGTCCGAAGGTGCGTAACCAGGCGGCATCGCCGAGGCCGACCGGGCCCCGGCAGCCGCGAGTGTCCAGGAGGACAACGCCGTATGGCCAAGATGATCGCGTTCGACGAAGAGGCGCGCCGCGGCCTTGAGCGGGGCATGAACACCCTCGCCGACGCCGTCAAGGTGACGCTCGGCCCCAGGGGCCGCAACGTCGTGCTCGAGAAGAAGTGGGGTGCTCCCACCATCACCAACGACGGTGTGAGCATCGCCAAGGAGATCGAGCTCGAAGACCCGTACGAGAAGATCGGCGCCGAGCTGGTCAAGGAGGTCGCCAAGAAGACCGACGACGTTGCCGGTGACGGCACGACGACGGCGACCGTCCTGGCCCAGGCGCTCGTTCGCGAAGGCCTGCGCAACGTCGCGGCCGGCGCCAACCCGATGGCCCTGAAGCGGGGCATCGAGGCGGCTGTCGACGCCGTGGCCGAGGAGCTGGCCAAGATCGCGAAGGACGTCGAGACCAAGGAGCAGATCGCCTCCACGGCCTCCATCTCCGCCGCTGACACCAGCGTCGGCGAGATTATCGCCGAAGCGATGGACAAGGTCGGCAAGGAAGGCGTCATCACCGTCGAGGAGAGCAACACCTTCGGCCTGGAGCTCGAGCTCACCGAGGGTATGCGCTTCGACAAGGGGTACATCTCCGCGTACTTCATGACCGACCCGGAGCGGATGGAGGCCGTCTTCGACGACCCCTACATCCTCATCGCCAACAGCAAGATCTCGTCGGTCAAGGACCTGCTGCCGATCCTCGAGAAGGTCATGCAGTCGGGCAAGCCGCTGGTGATCATTTCCGAGGACGTCGACGGTGAGGCGCTGGCCACCCTGGTCGTCAACAAGGTGCGCGGCACCTTCAAGTCGGTCGCCGTCAAGGCTCCCGGCTTCGGTGACCGCCGCAAGGCGATGCTGCAGGACATGGCGATCCTGACCGGTGGCCAGGTCATCAGCGAGGAACTCGGCCTCAAGCTCGACGCGGCCGGCCTCGACATGCTGGGCCGGGCCCGCAAGGTCGTGATCACCAAGGACGAGACCACGATCGTCGACGGTGCCGGTGACGCCGAGCAGATCCAGGGCCGGGTCAACCAGATCCGCGCTGAGATCGAGAAGAGCGACTCCGACTACGACCGCGAGAAGCTGCAGGAGCGCCTGGCCAAGCTGGCCGGCGGTGTTGCGGTCATCAAGGTCGGCGCGGCCACCGAGGTCGAGCTCAAGGAGCGCAAGCACCGCATCGAAGACGCGGTCCGCAACGCCAAGGCCGCGGTCGAGGAGGGCATCGTCCCGGGTGGTGGTGTCGCCCTGGTCCAGGCCGGCAAGACCGCCTTCGACAAGCTCGACCTGATCGGCGACGAGGCGACCGGAGCCCAGATCGTGAAGGTCGCGCTGGACGCCCCGCTGCGGCAGATCGCCGTCAACGCCGGCCTCGAGGGCGGCGTCGTGGTGGAGCGGGTTCGCTCGCTGGAAGCCGGGCACGGCCTCAACGCCGCCAACGGTGAGTACGTCGACCTGCTCAAGGCCGGCATCATCGACCCGGCCAAGGTGACCCGCTCGGCGCTGCAGAACGCGGCGTCGATCGCGGCCCTGTTCCTCACCACCGAGGCTGTGGTGGCGGACAAGCCGGAGAAGGAGAAGGCCCCCGCCGGTGCGCCCGGCGGCGGCGACATGGACTTCTGAGTCCAGAACTCCAACGCCTGAAGGGGCGGACCGCGTTGGCGGTCCGCCCCTTCACCGTATGTTCGCTCCCGTCGTTATCCGCGAAGATTGCGTCGCTTGCTCGCTTTCGACAATGGCTCCCGCGGCTGAGCGGGTGCGTCGACGACGCCGATCGGCTCGTCCAGGATCACCTCGTCCAGCCCCTCCATTTCTGCCTGCTGCGCCACATCGCCGAAGTCCAGCCGGGTCCCCGGGGGTTCGCCGGGGATGTCCGCCAGCCGGGTCGGCCCGACGGTTTGGAGATCGTCGGTCGGTTTCCGATGTTTCGCCATGATCTCCTCCTTCCGCTGTAACCGTAGGAGCCTGGCCAGCCACGAGGCAGCCGAACGGCGTTATGCGACCCCGCGTCCCGTTTGTGGCGACAGCGCTCGCCCCCAGGCGGCGGCGCCCGGAAGGCATCGGCGTTGGCTGCATGTCAGTAAGTAGGCCACGGGTGGCGCCGGCGCCGGGACCCGCGACGGCTACCGTGGACGCGTGCGCGATCCGACGATCTCTCGCTTCGCCGCAGGCCGGCTCTCGCCGCAGCGCCGGGCCGCCGATCTGCACCGCCTGCGTACAGAACGATTCGACGTGCTCGTGATCGGCGGCGGCGCGACCGGAGCCGGGGCGGCCCTGGACGCGGCCGCGCGCGGCCTCAAGGTGGCGCTGGTAGAGGCCCGCGATCTTGCGGCCGGAACGTCCAGCCGGTCCAGCAAGCTGATCCACGGCGGGCTGCGCTACCTGGAGCAACTGGAGTTCGGCCTGGTGCACGAGGCGCTGACCGAGCGGGGCCTGCTGGCCACCCGGCTCGCCCCGCACCTGGTCCGGCCGGTGCCGATCCTCATACCGCTGCCGCCCGGCACGGGCCGGTCCGCCCTGGCCGACCGGGCCTGGCGCCGGTCCTACTACGGCGCCGGTATCGCCCTGTACGACGCGTTCGCCGGGCTCTTCGGCCGGCACCGGGGCATGCCGCTGCACCGGCATCTGTCCCGGGATAGCGCCCGCCGGATTTTCCCCAGCCTGCGCGCAGATGCCGTCGCCGGGGCGATCCGCTACTACGACGGTCAGGTCGACGACGCGCGCCTGGTGGTGACCGTGGGGCGCACCGCTGCCAGCATCGGCGCGGCGGTGGTGACCAGCGTCCGTGCCGTCGGCTTCCTGCGCGAGGCGCGCGAGGTCACCGGGGTGCGGGTACGTGACATGGAGGCGATCCCGGGCTCACCGGAGGCCGAATTCGACGTACGGGCGCGGACCGTGGTCGCCGCCACCGGCGTGTGGACCGACGACATGTCCCGGCTGCTCGGCGACGTGGGCCTGCGGCCGGGCCTGCGGGTACGGGCTTCGAAGGGCGTCCACCTGGTGGTGCCCCGCTCCGCTATCACGGGCGATGCCGGCTTGATCCTGCGCACCTCGACCTCGGTGCTCTTCGTCATCCCGTGGGGCGGTCACTGGATCATCGGCACGACGGACACCGACTGGCGGCTCGACCGGTCCCACCCGGCGGCGTCCGCGCGGGACATCACATACCTGCTGAACCAGGTGAACGTCGTACTCGATCGTCCGCTGTCCATCTCGGACATCGAAGGGGTGTATGCGGGCCTGCGGCCGCTGCTGTCCGGCGAGGCGGAGTCGACGTCGAAGCTGTCCCGCGAGCACGCCGTCATCGAGCCGATGCTGGGCATGCTGGTGGTCGCGGGTGGCAAGTACACGACGTACCGGGTGATGGCGGCCGACGTGGTCGATCGGGCGGCGCGCCGGCTGGGCGTCGACCGGCGCTCCCGCACCGCCGACCTGCCGCTACTGGGTGCCGACGGCTACGCCGCCATGTGGCGCGACCGCGGCGACCTGGCCCGCCGGCACGGCGTGCCGGTGGGCGTGGTCGAGCACCTGCTCGAGCGGTACGGCACGCTCGCGGTGGAGTTGCTGGCGCTGATCGACGCCGACCCGCTGCTGGCCGCTCCGCTGGCTGGTGCACCCGAATACCTGGCCGCGGAGGTGGCCTATGCGGCGGCCGACGAGGGCGCGCTGCACCTCGACGACGTGCTCACCCGGCGTACCCGAATCTCGTTCGAGACCCCGCACCGGGGCACCGAGTCGGCCGAACATGCGGCCGAGATCATGGGCCGGGTGCTGGGCTGGGACGCCGCCGTACGCGCCCGCGAGGTGGAGCACTACCTGGCGCAGGTGGCGGCCGAGCGGCAGTCCCAGCAGATGCCGGACGACGCGACCGCCGACGCTGCCCGGATGGGGGCCGCGGACGTCCGCGGCTTCGCCGCCGACCGCGCCGCGGACTGGAAGCCGGGCCGTGGAATAAACCTGCCGACCTGATCCACGTGCGGCCGCTGAGTCTGGTCAGGGCAGCGACTCGTCGATAGATTGTTCTCGCCGAACTGTCCCGGCACAGCTACTGTCGGCGCCGTCCACATGGGTGAAGGTCCAATGCCTCGTCTCCGCCGCACCGCCGTTTTGTCGGCTCTTCTTCTCGGCTTGGTCCCCGGGTTCGTCCTCCCGGCCGGGGCCGCCCAGGCTGCGGGTCCGGTCGACCTGTTCATCGACACCGTGGACGACCGGCCCGACCCCGTCGACGCGTACGCGACCGTCTCCTATGTCGTGACGGTCGGCAACCGGGGCCCGGGTACGGCGACAGCGGTGACGGTGACCGCGCAACTGCCCTCGGGCGTGTCCTTCCAGCCATCCACTGTGGATGACCGTTGCAGCGCCACGCTCACCACCGTGACCTGCGATTTGTCGACGCTGCCGGCGAGCGCCATGACATCCCCACTGATCGTTGACCTGACGCCGACGACGGCCGGGCCGATGTCGCTGACCTTCACCGTGTCCGCCGCCGAGCGCGACACCAATCCGGCCGACAACAGCCAGACGGAGACCACGAGCGTGGTCATGCCCACCGAGGCCGACGTCGCGCTCTACCTCGGCCAGGTCTTCGGGCCGGTGTACGCTGCGGAACCCTTCTGGTTCGGCGCCGGGGTACAGAATTTGGGTCCGGCTCCGGCGACGGGCGCCACGGCAGTGTTGCGCCTTCCGGCCGGACTCTCGGTCGTCTCCGGCGCCTCGTGCGTGCCGGACGCCGCGGGATCGGTCTGCACGGTCGGGCCGATGGATCTTCCTCCGCCGGGAGGAAGCATCGCACCCCTCTACATGCTGGCGTCCGCGCCGGGCACCTACACGATTTCCGGGTCCGCCTCCGCGGACCAGCCCGACCCGCAACCCGCCAACAACACCGGCTCGGTCACCTTTACGGTGGCGCCGGCGGCGGATGTCGCGGTCGCGATCGCCGACTCGGCGGATCCGACACACCCCGGCCAGGCGCTGACCGACACGGTGACGGTCACCAACAACGGCCCGTCGCCCGCGTCAGACGTCAGGCTCACCGACGATTGGTCCACCACTGTCGCCGGCGGCCTGGCGGTTCTGTCCATCGACGCCTCGCAGGGCCAGTGCACCCTGACCGCCCCGGCCAGCGTCGATTGCGGTCTCGGCGACCTCGCCAGCGGTGCGGCGGCGACGGTCACGCTTCGCTTCCGGCCCCGGGGAGTGGGATCCGTGACTAACCAGGCGCAGGTCACGGCGACCGAGTACGACGGGAACACGGCGAACAACCTCGCCACCGAGACGACATCCGTCCGGTGATGCGATCACGTGGGAGGTGCGGCCACGACGGCAGACATCCAGGTCGACATATCGGTGGCCGAGGCGAGGCGCTGCACCCGATTCGCCGTCGGATCGACGCGCAGGACGCCATTCGGCAGATTGGTGTCGATCACCCACACGCTGCGTTGACCGGGGACGATCGCGAACGCCGGGTCGTCAGGATCGGCGGTTTCGACCGGTAGCCGGGCAACAACCTCGGCGGTTCGGAGATCGACCCGGACGAGTTCCGAGCGTGCCTCATCGGCGATCCAGAGCGATCCGACCGCCAAAGCTGCCGAAAATTGCTGCGATACGTCGGAGATCCTCACTTTGTGGACCTGAGGATGGTCCATGCCGGTCACCCGCACGATGTGGCCACAGCTACCGGTCGCCAAAACCTCGTCACCCGTGTCGAAGATCGGACCGACCCGCTCTCCGTCGGGGATCTGGACCGATGCCGTCAGGGTGCCGGTATCCGGGTCCAGCATCAAGATCTCGGGCTCATTCCAGCCAACTGCCAGCAATCTGGTGCGGGCCCCGGAAAGCCATCCGATTCCAGCGCGAACGGCGATTTCATCTCTCACGGTCGCGGTCTGGGTCTTTGGGTCAGCGACGGCGGACCGTAGGTGGCCGCCGGCGAGAGCCGCCCGGTCGGCATCCCGGAGCGTCCGCCCCGGAGCAGTCGGACCTCGCCGGCCGTAGCCAGGAGCACGACGCGAGGGAGACACTCCGATCAATGCCACGGCACACCATACGACCATCCGGTATGGCGCACCCCGTTGATCAACCACCCGCATAGCCTGGCAGAAATGTCCGACCCCCTCGACGCTCAGGCCGGCTATCCACGGCTACAGCACCTTGCCGGGGTTGAGCAGGCCGGTGGGGTCGAGCGCGTCCTTGATGGCCTGGTGCACCCGCATGCCGACCGGGCCGATCTCGCGGGCCAGCCAGTCCCGCTTGAGCAGGCCGACCCCGTGCTCGCCGGTGCACGTGCCGCCGAGGGACAGTCCCAGTTCCATGATCGCGTCAAAGGCGCGGCGGCCGCGTTCCAGGCTCGCCGGATCGCTCCGGTCGACCACGATGTTCGGGTGCAGGTTTCCGTCGCCGGCGTGACCGACGACGCCGACCGGCACCTCGTAGTCGGCGGCGATCTTCTCGACCCCGTCGAGCAACGCGGCCAGGGCACCGCGCGGCACCGCGACATCGTCGATGACCAGCCCGCCGTTGCCGGTCGGGAACGTCTTCGCGGCCAGCATTTCCATCGCGGGATGGGCCAGTCGGCGGGCCTGCAGCAAGGCCGCCGCCTCGGTGGCGTCGGTGGCGGTGAACACCTCGTCTGCGCCGGCGTCCCGGCAGGCCGCGGCGAGCAGGCTCAGCTCATGCGCCGCCCGCGGGCCGGTGTCGGACGCCGCCAGCAGCAGCGCCTTCGCGTTCGTCGGCAGTCCCATCGGCCGGTACGCCTCGATCGCCCGCAGATGGATCTGGTCGAGCAACTCCAGCAGGCTCGGCGTCAGCCCGCGCGCCGAGATCCGGGCGACGGCGTCGCCCGCCGCCGCAGTCGACGGGAAGACCGCGACCAGCGTCAGCGACTCCTCAGCGGCCGCCCGCAGCGCGATCGTCACCTCGGTGATGACGCCAAGCGTCCCCTCCGAGCCGACGAACAGCCGGGTGAGGTCGTAGCCCGCTACCCCCTTGGCGGTACGGCGGCCGGTGCGCAACACCTCGCCGGAGGCGAGCACCACTTCGAGGCCGATGACGTACTCGCCGGTGACGCCGTACTTGACGCAGCACATCCCGCCGGCGTTCGTGGCGACGTTGCCGCCGACCGTCGACGATTCCCACGATCCCGGGTCGGGCGGATACCGCAGGCCGTGCTCGGCCGCGGCGGCCGCGAGCGCGGCGTTGACCACGCCGGGCTGGACAACCGCGACCCGGCCCACCGGGTCCACCTCGATGATGTCGGTCATCGCCACGGTCGAGAGCACGATGGCTCCGTCGACCGCGTTCGCCGCGCCGGCCAGCCCGGTCCGCGCGCCCTGCGGCACCACCGGTACGCCGTGCGCGGCCGCCGCCCGTACGACCGCGACCACCTCGGCCGTGCTTGTCGGCCGGACCACCACGGCCGGCAGCCCGGCGGCGCACAGATCGGCCTCATCACGCTGATGGACCCGGAGCAGGTCGGGATCGGTGAGGACCGCCGAGCGGCCGAGGACGGCACGCAAATCGTCGAGGAGATCCGGCATGGGTGCACGCTAGCCGCCGGCTAGCGTGACGGCCATGTTGTACGTCGACCGCCCGACCTGGCCGGCCCGCGGCCGCCTGTGGTCGCACCTGGTGAGCGACGTGTCGTACGCCGAACTGCACGTTTTCGCCGAAATGCTGGGCGCACCGCGCCGCGGCTTCGATCGCGACCATTACGACCTGCCGGCCGAGCGCTTCGCGATGGCCTTGTGGCTAGGTGCCCGGCTGGTGACCAGCCGGGAGATCGTCCGGGTGCTGTCGGCCGCCGGGCTGCGTCGGCCGAAGCACCTGGTACCGGGCGCCCGGTAACGCGGCGGCGGCCCGGCGTCAGCGCCGTAGCGCAGCCAGTTCGCGCCGCAGGTTGGCCCGCGCAGCCGTCTCCCATCGGTCGGTCAGCGGCCGGGTGCGGAAGAGGGCCGGCAGGGCGAGCAGGTGATCCAGTACGGCCGCCCGCCCGGTCCGGAAGTCGTCGTCGGGAACGTGACCGTACTCGCGCCGGATGGCGGCGGCGTACCGGTCGTAGTCCGGTGGCGGGCTGGTGAGAATCGCCAGGTCGGCGTCGCACAGCAGGGCAGCGTCCGGGTCGCCGGATCCGGCCTCGTGTCCGGCGGTGAGCAGGACCAGCCGCCGTACCTCGGCAATGCCGTCCGGCGGCACGCCGAGTCGGCCGAGGCACTCGCCGGCGAGCGCGGCGCTGGCGCGCTCGTTGCCGTCGCCGCGGGCCCGCGGGTCGTACACCGCGTCGTGGAACCAGGCGGCGAGCCGCACCAGATCGGCGTGCGCCGCCAGGTCGGCGTACGCGTCGACCACATCGAGGACGGCGACCAGGTGCTCGACGGTGTGATA
>DASVMV010000002.1:0-2010 GCA_036384155.1 Micromonosporaceae bacterium | reverse complement strand
AGCCGCCGCGCAGCTCGCCAACCGCTGACCCGCCGCCCGTCTCGTCGATCATGGACCTATGGTGCCCGGTTGGCGGGGCTTTCGGCTGGTGTGTCCCCCACCACAACTCCATGATCGACGGGAGTGGTGCGGGCGGCCGCGCGCATGCGTAGGGCGCCTGCGGCTGCGGCACCCAGGCCGGTGGCGATGACCGCGGCGACGAGCAGCCGGGCCACCACGGCCGGGCCGGGCACCGGCGCGACCGCGCGGGCCAGTACGGCGGCGTTCGGCACTCCGGCGAAGAGCGCCAGACAGGTGCCGGCCAGGGTCACCGCGAAGTCCACCGCCGGCCGGCGGGTCAGCGCGTAGCCGGCCGCGGCGAGCGCCCCGATCCCGATCAGCACCGGCCAGACGCCATCGGTCAACAGCCCGAGCCCCAGCGCGGCCGGGCCGTCCGCCCCGGCGTCCAGTTGCCGCGCCACGGCGAAGGCGATCGCGGCGAGCCCGCCACCGGCCGTGACCGTCCCGAGGCCGGCCAGCGCCCGTCCACCGGCCAGCGCCTGTCCGCCGGCCAGCGCCCGTCCACCGGCCACCCGGCGCGCCGGGATCAGGCCCAGCGCCCCGACCGCCAGGACACCGAGCGCGATGCCGGCCCACCAGGCGTACGGGTCCGGCGGCGGTAGCCACTCGAGGCTGCCGCGCACCTGAACCGTGGCCGGGCCGTCGCGCAGCGGCACGATCCAGTCGCGCACCCGGTGCGGCCGGCCGGGGTCGGCGCGTACCTCGGCCGGCGGCTCCCCCTCCAGCCAATGTGTGCGCCGGTCGTGCCAGCGGGCAACCGGCTCCGACCCGACCTTCCGCCACTTTGGCGGCAGCGCCGGGTCGGCGGTGGGCGGCGGCTGCGTGTCGCCGTCCAGCGTGCGGTTGCGGTACGTGGCTGGGGAGTGGACGTTCTCGTAGACGCCGTCGGTGCGTACCTCCAGGTACGGCTCACCGGCATAGCCGAGCACCTCGATCGTGCGTCCGGTGTCGTTGGTCAACTCCAGTCGGGCACCCGCCTCGATGGTCCGGACCGACAGGCCGTCGACCGCCGGCGTCAGTGCGGTGACGGCGGTGCGGTAGTTGGTGCCGTCCGGTGCGTCGGCGCCGTGCGCCTGCGCCGGCGCGGCCGTCGCCAGGGCACCGGCCAGTCCGACCGCGGCGGCCGCGAGCCGTACGATCATCCGCCCGCCTTCTGCACCGCGGCGGTGATCGCCTCGGCGGTGGCGTCGACCGGGGCGCCCGCCACGAACACCGTGGGCGTGCCGTTGACCCCGCGCTTGCTGGCGGCTTCAGTCACGTGCCCGGTCCACGTCTTGTACGTCCCGTCGCGGACGCAGGAGCCGAAGCTGCCCGCGTTCAGCCCCACCGACGTGCCGACGTCGATCAGTTGTTCGTCGGTCAGCCCCGCGCTGCCCTCGGGCGGCTGCCGCTCGTAAAGCGCCTTGGCGTACTCGTGGAACTTGCCGCCGTCGGCCGCACACCCGGACGCGGCCGACGATCGCGTCGAGTACGCCGTGGTGGAATACCGGTCGAGGTACGCGACCGGGTGGTAGACGACGCGTACCTTGCCCGCCGCGATCAGCTGGTCGACGGTCGGGCCGGCGCTGGTCTCGAAGCGGCGGCAGACCGGGCACAGGAAGTCCTCGTAGACGTCGACGAGGACCGGGCCCTTGCCCACGGCGATGCCGCTGGCTTCCTCGGCGGCGCCCCGCGGCGTGTTGTAGGCGCCGGAGCGCTGGCTGGCGTAGACGGCCCAGCCGATCATGCCGGCGATGACGAGCGCGGCGACCGCCACCAGCGAGGTCCACAGGGTGCGCTTGCGGCGTCGCTCCCGGGCGATCTGCTCGCGGACGATTCGGGCGGCCTGCTTCCGGCCGGCTCGGCTACTCATCGCTGCTCTCCAACCGGGAATCGATGGACAGGTGGGTGCGCGGCCAGATCAGGAGGAAACCGGCCAGGACGAGGAAGCCCAGGTCCCGCAGGATCTCG
>DASVMV010000001.1:0-6033 GCA_036384155.1 Micromonosporaceae bacterium | reverse complement strand
CTTATGAAGCACGCCCTGGCGCCGCCGTCACAGCAGGCGGTCGACTGACGCCCAGGGCTCCCGGGCCGGCGCGCCGGCACCTGCTGGACAGCTGCGTCGGTAGTCGCACCACGTGCAGCCGGGGCCGGGTGCCACTGGGAAGGCCGCGTCCGGATCGTTCCCATCGGCGACCGCGCGCTGCGCGGCGGTGATGTCGCGTGCGGTGTCCTCGGCCCGATCGACCTGGCGGGCCAGCGACTCGGCCGTGTGGTCGTGGGTCGCTACGCCGCCGGTGGGCAGGTGATGCAGTTCGACCCGGCGGCACGGCCGCCGGAAGACCCGCGCCGCCGCGTACGCGTACAGCGCCAGCGCAGCCGACCCGCGGGCGTCGTCGGCATCCAGGCCACCTCGCCCGGTCTTGTAGTCGACGATGGCGAGTTCCGGGCCGGCGGCGCCGGCGCGCTCGTCGATGCGGTCGACCCGGCCGTTGAACGCCAGCACGGCGGTCTTCACCGCCACGACGCGTTCGACGCCGAGCGGCTCGAACCGCGGGTCGAGTCCCGCCAGATACGACTCGAGCCAGCCCAGCGCGCGGCGGAACACCGCGCGCTCCTGTTGGTCGTCGCGGTAACCGTCGCGTACCCACGTGCCGCCGAGCAGGCTGGGTAGGACGCCGGTGGTGCGCCGGCCGGTCGGCAGCGCCCACCAGTTGCGCAGAGCGGTGTGAACGCTGGCGCCGAGCGAGTTGTGCGCCCACGGCGGCCCCTTCGGCGGAGCCGGCCGGTCGACGTACGCGAATCGGTAGCGGCGCGGGCAGTCGGCGAAGGCAGCGAGTTTGCTGGGGGTGCACACGAACAGTGGCTCGGGCATGCCCGCGAAGCCCAACTGCTCGGAGCGGCCGGTGCGGGGCAGTGGGGTGTTTCGGCTGGAGGACGGTGGCCTGCTCACGGCCCCGATCCTGCCAGGCCGTTACGACAGGGCCAGCGGACCCGCGGCCATCATCGATGTCGGGCGGCATCCTTGGCGGCCCGGGCCATCGCCGCCTGATAGATCGGCCCCTCGATGAACCGGCGGGGAATCGCGGTGAGGGCCAGCCGAAGGGCCCGTGCGCTCAGCGCGGCCGAGAGATCGGTCGTCGGTAGTCCGAGCCCCCCGTACATCCGGCGTGCCCACGACGGCAGGAGGCCGAACGCGGTACCGGCGATGCCCAGATATGCCCAGCGGGGCGGCCCCAGGGCCAGTCCCAGGCGGAGCGGGAAGCTGATCTTCCCCGGTACCGGCGGCGCGGTGAGGAACAGCGCGGTGGCGGCGGCCTCCGTGGTCAGCCGCAG
Source organism: Micromonosporaceae bacterium (assembly GCA_036384155.1). GTDB lineage: Bacteria > Actinomycetota > Actinomycetes > Mycobacteriales > Micromonosporaceae > DASVMV01. The sequence goes on along the minus strand of DASVMV010000001.1, from coordinate 4,723 downwards.
GCCCGGTCGGACGGTCCGGTAGTAGTCCGCCACGTCGGCGACGGTCCCGGGGACGCTGGCCGGGTCGAGACCGACCAGCGCCGCCACCCGCCGCTGTTCGGCGTAGTACGCGTCGGCCTCCGCGGGCGTGAGCGGCACGCCCGCCCGGCGGGCGGTGTCGAGGAACGACTCCACCTCGGTGACGTGCACCCAGCGCAGCAGGTCGGGGTCGTCGACCCGGAACTCCTGCCCGGTGAACGGGTCCCGGCCGCGCATGCGGGAATGCAGCGCGGCCACCCGCCGGCCCGCGGACTGCGCCTGCGCCGTCGTGCCGTAGATGGTGGTGGCGACGTAGCCGATGGTTCGCTCCAGGCGGCCCCACGGGTCGGCCTGGTAGTTGCTGTTCTGCGCCACGCCGGCCATCGCTCGCGGGTGCAGCGCCTGGAGGTAGAGCGACCGCAGGCCGGCGACCAGGAGAATCGGCTCCGCGTGAACCTTCCAGGTGACCGAGGCGGGGCCGAATAGGCCGAGGTCGTCGTCGCGATCCATGACGCCAAGCGTGCCACGCGGGATCAGCCGTCGGCCGCCCTCCGCGCCTGGCAATCCGGGCACAACCCCCAGAACGTCACCTCGGCCTCGTCGATCTGGAACCCGTGCGCGGCGCGCGGATCCAGGCAGGGTGCCCCGCCCACCGCACAGTCCACGTCGGCGACCTCACCGCATCCGCGGCATACCACGTGGTGGTGGTTGTCCCCGGCCCGCGCCTCGTAGCGGGCGGGGCTGCCGGCCGGCTCGATCCGACGGGCGAGCCCGGCCCGCGAGAGGGCGCCGAGTACGTCGTACACGGCCTGGGTCGACACCTCGATCCGCCGGCGGACCTGCCGGGTGATCTCGTCGACATCGAGGTGGCCGCCGCCGGACAGGACGTCGAGCACGGCCAGGCGCGGCCGGGTTACCCGTAGGCCTCTCGACCGCAGCAACTCCTCACCCGGCATGCCGCTATCACAACACGGCGTAACGAGCGCCTCAACACCTCAGCCGTCGCTGGTGGCCACACAGCCGGCCGGTGGTCCGCTGTTGAACCATACGGCCACCCCGTTGCGTCAGTCGCATGAGAGCCTTTACCGATCACAGGTCCTACCCTGTCGTCGCGATGCGGTACGGGGCCGCCGAGGAGGAGCCGGTGTTCGAGCAATTTCGGGGACTTCCCCTGCACGCGCTGGTGGTGCACGCCGCGGTCGTCCTGGTCCCGCTGCTGGTGGTCGCCGGCCTCGGCTACGCCTTGGTTCCTCGGGTGCGCGCCTGGATCGGCTGGGCGGCGGCGCTGCTCGCGGTGGCCGCACCCGTGGCCGCGTTCGTGGCCAAGCAGTCGGGTGAAGACCTGCAGGAGGTGCTGGTCGCGAAGCACTATCCACCGGAGATCCTCGGGCAGGTCGCCGAGCACCAGCGGTACGGCGACCTGACCATGTGGTTTTCGTTCGGCCTCGCCGTGACGACCGGTCTGCTGCTTGTGGTGACCAGCCAGAACCCGCGGGTGGCCCGGCTGCCATCCTGGGTTCGGCTGGCACTCACCGCCGGCGTCGTGGTCTTCGGCCTGCTCAGCGCGGTGTACGTCGCTCTGACCGGTGAGTCGGGCGCCAAGGCGGTGTGGACGGGTGTGCTCTGACGGTGGTTAGAACAGGAGCCGGGAACACAGCAGGCAGGACACGACCACCAGGACGGCGCCGACGATCATGGCCACGCCGTACGTCAGGGTGCGGGCGCTGGATTCGCGTACGTCGAGAGCTTCCAGATCCTGATCGGGCAGGCGGCGCGGTGGGGGCGGCTGGCTGACGATTGGCGGGCGCCAACCGGGCGGGGGTGCAAAGGTGGGCGGCGGACCGGAATAGCGGGGCGGTTCCGCCGCCGGCCCCGATGACCCGGCTGTCGGCGCCTCGGCCGGCCCGGACGACTGCCCGGCGGCCGGCTCGGCTGGACGCCGCCAGAATTCGTCGTCGGCCCCGCTATTGCCCGTGGTCACGCCGTCTGACGCTATCAAGCCACACATTTGCCGGGCGCTGCACCCACTCGAGCGGCTACGCCGTCCGAAGGCCTCAAGGTCACGCTCGAGAATGCAGGCGGACGACCGCCGTCGGGCGGATAGTCCCACGCGCGCGAAGTGGGTACGCTACCCGTCGTGACCGAGCCGCAGTCGCCAGCGTGGGGAACGGACGCCGAGCGCCCCGTCGACTTCAATACCGACGACCTGCAGGTGCTGCCCGACCAGACGTACGACGACACCGACCGTGGCTGGGGCGAGCGCCCGGAGGCCGACGGCGACTGGCTGCTGGCCGAGCGGCCGCCGCACTGGGACGTCTAGGAACGGCGACCGGCTCACCGGAGCACGACCGCGAAGCGGGTGGTCTCCGGTTGTCCCACCGCGCGGCGCGCCTGGGCTGGCTCAAGGGCGAGAACCAGGGCGGCCGGCGCATCGCCACCGCCGGTCAGCACATCGAGCACCAGCGCCGCGGACGCCAGCACGGTGGGCTGCTCCACCGTCGTACGGGCCGTACCCACCGGCAGGGCGAGCAGATCGACCCGGCCGCCGGGCCGGACCACGTCCGCCGCGGCTGGTTCGGCCAGGCGTACCGGAACACCCACCAGGCCGTGGGGAATAGGCAGCGGACCGGGCCCGCCAGGTGGGTCTGCCACCGCTCCGGGCCGTGGGCCGGCAGGGCCGGCGGATGTGACAGGGCCGGCCGAGCTGGCAGGGCCGGCGGATCTGACAGGGCCGGCGGAGCCGGCAGGGCCGGTCCCGCCGGCGCAGGTGACGGGCTCCTGCGTGAAGGTCAGCCCGACCGCGAGCGCGAGTAAGGCGGCGACCAGCGCGGCCCGCAGCAGGGTTCCGGGCCGGAGACGGCCGGACCACCGGGCGGGCCGGAGGCTGGGCTCGCGCTGCCGCCGCCGGGCGTCGCGCCGGAGCCTCTCGCGCCGGCTGCTAGTCGACTCGGTGGCCATGCGGATCCTCCTCCGACCGGGCCGAGCGCCACGGTCAGGGGGAGGCTAGGACGGGAAAGGCGCGCCGCGGTTGGGCGTGCGCCGGCCTGTGGAGAACCGGCGGGTCTGTGGACAACACCCGTCCGGGACGCCGATCTGGTACGGCGAGGCGTCCGGCGCGGGCCTACGCGGCCTTGGTGGTCGTCGATCCGCCGCTGGAGTCGCTGGACCCCGCGGTGGCGGTCGCGCCGCCCGACGTGCTGGAGCCCGCGGGCGCCTTCTCGGCGCTCGTCTTGGGCTTTGCCTCGCCTTTCCCCTCCCCGGTCGGCGAGCCGGAGCCCGTCGAGCGGGAGTCGGTGCGATAGAACCCGGAGCCCTTGAAGACGATCCCTACCGAGCCGAAGAGCTTGCGCAGCCGACCCTCGCACGCGGGGCACTCGGTCAGCGGGTCGTCGGCGAACGACTGAACCGCCTCGAGTTGGTGGCCGCACGCGGTGCAGGCGTACTGGTAGGTGGGCACGGTCTCCTCCGGTTGGACATGCCATTGGCACTCGACGTATCCGAGTGCCAATGGTGCGCCATCGGCGCGATTTCGTCCACTGATGTGGTAGGGCACCCTACCCGGTGCCGGGCCCGTGGAGGCCACGGCGGGGGGTGATCACGGCGCGTACCCGCCGGTCGTGCGGCTCGACGGGGACCCGGTCCACGAGTTCGCCGTCGTGCAGCAGGGCCACGGTCAGCGCGTCGGCGGCCACCCGGGCCAGCACCCGGTCGTACGACCCGCCGCCGCGGCCCAGCCTGGTCCCGTACCGGTCGACCGCCAGCGCGGGCACTACCACCAGGTTCGCCGAGGCGACCGCCGCCACGCCCAGCCGGTCCCCCCGGGGCTCGCGCAGCCCTCGCCCGGCCGCGGCGAGCGTGCCGGGACCGGCGTATCGGCCCCAATCGAGATCAAGATCGGGCAGCAGCACCGGGAGCAGCAGATCGCTACCCGGGGCGAGCGCCGCGGCCAACACGTCGGGCAGATCCGAGCCGCCCGGCTCGCTGCCCACCGGCACGTACGCGGTCACCCGGCCCGGACGCATCCGGCGTACCAGTGCCGCGAGTTCGGCCTGCACGCGGACGGCGGCCGCGGCCCGGTCGACTGCCGGCATCGCCCGGCGGCGCGCGAGCACCACGCGGCGGACATCGACCTTGGCCAGGTCGGACGCTTGCGCTTCATCCGAAAACTCCGGCATCAAACGCTCCCGTCGCGGCCCGTACGCGTTGGTATGGCTGTGTCAGCATCGCACCATCGGCCGCGGGACCTGCGGGGGGAGACGTGACGCTGCGAGGGCGGTTGACGACGGCTCTGCTGGCCGTCGTGCTCGGGCCGCTGCTGCTCGGGGCGTACCTCGTCGGCCAAACCGCCGCGGCCGTCGAACGTGATCGGGCCGCCGCACGGCTCGACCTCGCCGCGAGCACCGTACGCAGTTCGGTCAATGCCCTCTGCCACCAGCTGTACGCGGCGGCCGACGCGGTCGCCGTGGGCGCCGACCTCCCGGCGCGGTCCGGGAGCGCCCGCCAGGTGGTGGCTCGCGGGCTCGCCAGCGCGGTACGGATCACCGACGCCACCGGTGCCACGGTCTTCGCGACGGCGGACTGGCCCGCGTCGCCCTGGGCGGACTGCGGGGGTCGGGTGACCTCCGGCGAGGTGCCGCGGGCACTCTCCGCACTGGTGGAGATGCGCGACCAGACCGGCGCGACGGCTGGCGCGGTTGCCGTGACC